>BQIX01000098.1 GCA_021604145.1 Nitrospirales bacterium | reverse complement strand
AAATCATATTCTTTATCCCGCCACCCGACAGAATTGATCGCGACAGGAACGCCCATGTAGATCCCCGATCGATTGGGCACGTGCTCGTGCCCCATACCAGGAATCTCGCTGACACGTTTGACGTCACGCGCATAGCGCCACATTTCAATATCAAAATTATTGATATCCGATTGCGTCACCCTGACGTAGGCCTCAAATGCAGCGAAAACCACAAACAGGCTCACGAGCGCCATCAACACCCCAAAGACAAAATTTTTCATGATATGTATAAAAACACGATAATGAGTCGATGGAATTCCCTGATAATAGAAGATCGACGGTTGGCACGATGACCCGCGAACGTAGACCTTGACTCTTGAGTAGATGGATCGTGGCGGGAAAGCCGACAAAAGGCAAGCGTACTATCGGAAATATGTTGAAATTCCCTAGGCTACCTCGTAGCGTGTTATTCTTTTTCGAAATGCGTCAAGGTTTCTCAACCGGACCTTAAGAAACTCATGAAGACTTGAGTGCCTATTCTATCGAATAACCGCAGAAGAATAAATAGGTTTCTTGACGCTAATCTTGAGAAAGTGCATCGCGTACATCCTCAACACAAATTGAAAAATTATCGCTCACGCGTGGATGAGAAATGATATCCCGGGTTTTAATACAGGTGTATTTCAAATCCATGTCTACCGAAAGTCGAAAATACGCATCAGTCGCTCTGGCGGGAAACAGCTCAATCACATGCGTGCCTGGATCGCAAAATACCAAATTGGCTAATCCAGAGCCATGAGGTGCCACAATGACTTCAGCATCTTGAAATAACGCCACTTGTTCAACAAACGAAAATTCTTCCAGGACGTAGATTTCAAACCCTTGCTGACAGAGAAAATCGACTAGCTCTCGCTCGTTCGTCACCAGTCGTCTCTCGGCTAGTACCCGGGACACATAAATCTTTCGTTTCGGCTTCAAACAGACATCTTGCATAGGTAAAAATGTTTCACGTAGCCACTTACACACCCACCAAGGAAAATGGTATCCGAAGAAAATTTGATGACAAGGGACCACCAGTTCATCACCACAGACCCAAGGAATCTGCATACTATTGACAATCTGACTTTCAGATATACACCCCAATTGATTGATGGTTTCGACTTGAAATGGATGAGAATATTGCAGGAAATAGTAGTCGGTTTTTCCGTAAAACTCCTGCACCTTGGCAAGGCGAGGCAGAACATCAAAGAGCCAATGCGAGTACTGATGTTGATTTTGAGATGTCAGAACCGCAATTCGGCCTGAAAAATATCGAGGCCGTGGATGACGCGTACGATAAGCCACAGGAACGCTATCCCGCCATCTCCGGCGACGGTATTTCATTCGTTGCCGAAAAGGGTGACACGCCTCTAAAACAGGTCGACTATTGCGTCCAAACACAAACCCGTCCTGATCGGCAGATCCCTCGGGAATGAGCAGGGTATGATTGAGTGTCACGTGAGAAGGCGTAGGGCGATCCCAAAAATTTTCATCTCCTCCCCCATGACACCTGGCATAATCGAAACGTTCTGGAGGAGTAAAGGTCTGATCAATAAATTGTAAGCCGGAGACTGGAAGATAGGGAACAATACCAAACCAATGGCCAACGCGTTCTGCTCCCCAAAAGGGATAGCACAAATAGGCCAGCACAAGCTTGAGCATCGCTCGGAATTTAGCAAGCTCCCAGCGTTTCTGGATAGGAACGCTCTTAGGAGTAACGATTGTGGGATTGAGGGTGTCCTGCTTAGCAAAGAACCCATTACGAACCACAGGCGAAGCATGATCCTTTACCAGTTCAGGCAATGTTTGCCCCTCTCAGTTTTCGGCACACACACAGACGTGACGGAACCGAGTGATCCGAACACCGACGCAATGCAATCAGGTTCATCCTTGATCATCCCTGACAGCAAACAAGTTACTCCAGAAACCTGTCCGAGAAACGATCTGTCAGGTCACGGAACCCGAGAAGACAGGGTTCAACCAGCATGCAAGTCCCGATTCAGCCTGAGACCATTTCTGACATCGTGTGCCCACGTGATGATAAGCACGACAGCTATAGCAGAACAACATTCTTGCCTCACAGCCGATAATTCAACTTCCAGAGCAGCAAAGCAGGTGTATTGTTCGATACGAAAAAAAGGATAAATAAAGGAAGGATGAAGGTATAAACCGAGAATAAGACATTAAAGGATACATGGGAAATTAACAATCCAGCGCAAAAATCAAAAGTCAGCACGAGTAAAATTATGGATCGCACAATTTAGCTAATAATATTCTATCACAATAGCAAAGATTATGAGTTGAGAAAACCTAAAAGAGACTTAACTTTTTGGCTCACGACATCCGACTCACGAAGAGGTTTATGTGTTCCAATTTTATGGTCTTGACCAAAAAAATATGCAAAACCCTGCTCAACCAACACCTGGTGAAATGCATTCAGGTCACGAAGCGGCCTCACAAGCCCTTGACGCAATAAATAAGCACTGAAACTTCTTAGTCCGCGACCCCAATAACTTCCATGATGATGTTCATGTAACGATGCTCGACCTGCGACAACGATGGCTTCACGCAAACGGGCAAATAGCGTCATGGGTTTTTCAGGTAATACATAAATAAAAACAGGTTTCCCGATTGAGACACTCTCACCTACCATGGATTCACTATCTCCTGTCACAATAATGAAATCGGCCACCGCAAGATACCCCCAGTAGGGATTGGGTTGCTGGCCAGGCATCCATCTGTGCACTATGCCGGAGTTTCCAAGAGCTTCACTCAGGGCTTCTGTCGCTTGATTCCCTGTACGACGACTGGTCACAGCATGCACGGTCCCGCCTGTCTTTTTGACAAATTCGGCAACATCCGTCCCTAACTGTCGTGCAACAGACTCATCCAAGACATTCCTCACTGTGCTCCCACCAACCAACAGCACCATATGAGGTCGAGGAGCGTCTTGATAGAGGTCTGACCACTCTTGAGCTGCCGCTTCGAGCTGCTGATTATTGACGCGATTTAAGGGAGCCAAGGTTTCGATGCGCTGCTCATTCGGCCACATACGGCAATATCCTGGCGCAATCGATACGTCGCCTGGCTGTACCGCTTGACTCCCCTTTCTTCCGAGCTGAATGAGCTTGGTTTTCTCATGCCTCTGCTTTCGTATCCATCGTGCGACAGGAGCCGTACGACGACCAGCACTGATCACTACATCTGGCCATGGAGGAACGAGTGACTGCGAAGACTTGCGATCCAAACAGATGGTGGTTGCGCCAAGAAGACGCTCATGAATTTTATGGAGCCACGCCAACCGAGAAAATCCAAGATGTTTGACGACATACGGCCAACCAAGCGCATCAGCCAAGCCCAGCGACTGGGTGGAATTTCCCGGTCGATCATCCGTTAAAACCCAAACGACCGGAGACCTATTATCTGTTTTCATGAGAACAGATTGACGATTGTCGCTATACGCGTTCAATAATTAACCAGATCCTACGTTAGACGACAAAACATTCTAAATAGTGAACTAATAGCAACTTTTGAGTTTTTAATGAATAAGGAACGCTCTAACAGTCCTGTCGCTGGCCACGATGGCAGATATCCGCAATATTGACAACCAACGGAATACGACAAAAAATTGACGAATACAGTACACTTCTACTATAAAATAATCATTATTTCAGTGAAACATTGCTTGAATTCCTAACGTATTTCAACAATTAGGATATTTATAATTCTCACTTCTCTGTTAAAATAATGATTTCTTTAATCTGAATTGTTATGTCAATCATCATCGAAGACCTATTCCACCCATTTTACCAAGAATTGAAATTCTCTGAGTCAGACGTCTCTAAGTTTCATTCGTACACAGCATGCCCGTGTTGCAATACCAAAGCCCAACCAAGGAGCCTTGTCTACTTAGGACATGAGAAATGGAAAACCAACATTGCAATTGTGCAGTGCACAGAGTGTGAATTGATCTATTACCTTAATCCTCCGACCGAAGATTTTATTGCTGATTATTACGAAACTCGGTGGAACAAGTCTCGTGGTGAAGAAAGCGGCCAACATGCAAAAGGTGCTCAGAAAATTTCACCAAGAATGGCCACCCTCGCGTCAGACTTAGGTATCACAAATGAGAAAACCAGCTTCCTTGATGTTGGATGTGGGCTAGGGAAACTCATGGCTGGCCTCCAACAAGTAGGTTTTGACAATATCTGGGGGACTGAAATGTCTCCCTATCGAGTTGCTGTCAGTGAATCTCGTTTTCCGGGGCATGTCTTTCCTGGCGGTTACAAAAATGTCCCACCTGGAAAACAATTCGATGTTATCTACTCAAACCATGTCGTCGAACACCTGTACAGCCCAGCCGACTTCTTTTCCTCCATGGTAGAGCACCTCAGCGAGCATGGAATTATTGCGATTACAGTTCCAGATGCCTGGGAGGAATATGTCATCAATCAAGTGCTGTTTTTGCCACATCTTCATTCCTTTTCTGCGCAATCACTGGAATTGTTGGGGAAAAACTATGGATTTTCTTGCATGTTCTGGAAGAAGGCACGCTGGGAAGAACTGACTGTAGTGTTTTACCGAAATCTTTCTCATATTCAACCATATTCTGATCAATTTTGCAGTTTAGCCGAACTCGCAAAAAAACACACCAAATCACAACTTGCTCGTATTCGTGGTCCTTGGGAAAAGTCCAACAATGGAAAAACCACTTATTTGACTCTCTATCGATCAGAGAAAAACCTTGAACAGCGAAGAAAAGGATTTTCGCACCTCACTTCACTTGACCTCGCCCTCTGTCCCGTTAGGCGAGCCATCTACTTTGCATTAAAAAACTCAGGACTGAAAAAATCGCGACTGTCTTTTCTGTGCAAATACGGCTATCTAAAAGTTCGGTGGGAGGACTCCACTGAAAATATTCCAGTAATAAGTTCCACAGAAGATCAAGCAACGTTCCTCATTAAATAAATTTCACCACTAAGGCACTGTAGCTATGAATCTCATCGCCTAAGACCATCAACGCCATCTCGACTTCCAACCGTCTTAATACATTAAATCTCTGTTCAAATTTTTCTTTGCATAATTATGAGACCAAGAAGTTCTAAAGGTAGATCAGTACACTGTTAATGCCGAAGACATATTAGTGATGTTCTCGACCTAACTTGTGTTATGATACTTAAAAGGTAACGTTGAGGATGATATGCGATTCAAATCCTTAAATATATTATGGAAAAAACGACTCGATCCATCACGAAGAAAAGCAGTTTTCACAGAATATGATAAGCAACGAGGTTATCAACGCTACCATCAATACTGCCAGTCTGTTGTGACACGAAAATTTTCTCCCAAGGATGACATGCTGAGCACGCAAGGACTCGAGCACATTACGGTGTTCGACGAACCGACTTCTGCTACCACACTTGGATCTCTGCTCGCCAAATCTGAAGGCTCCATTCAAAAGGAAAATATTGACTACTCCGAAATGCTCCAAGTTAATGATGATATATTTCTTAGGCAAATGTTCCAGAATATTTTCACCCCTTCTATCGATCATAAATTATTGCACTATTTCAAGAGTGAATACTTCGTGTATTGGTTTGCTATTTTCCATACTATTCCATCACCTCAATCACGTCGTTCATTCCTATGGCACTGCGACAAAGGACCAAGTCGCCATCTAAAAATTTTGCTTTATCTCAATGACACGGCTGTGCATGGCGGGAATACCGAATTCTTTGATCGCGAATTCACCAGAAAATTTTCAGAATCTGGATACCTCTTCGGACCAGTTGATGCGCGACAGTCGGATTTATCTGATCTTGCCAAGAAGTTGGACCTGCCCTATCAACCGAAAAAGTGGTCAATGCACGCAGGAGATGCTATCATTTTCGAACCGTCTCAAATTTTGCATCGAGGAATTTTACCAAACCACGGGTCACGATATGTCTTAACGCTATGTCTTTTACCTAGCCCGATTCCCTGGCATACAGCCTTCGACCTCACCAAAGGAGTTGGAATAAGTCAAAACTATAATTGGCATACCAACGCTCGAGACATTCAACAGTATTTCAATTCTTGACCACCTTTATCGAAACCCATCGAGAGAGTGTTAGTTAGCAGACTATGATTTACGTTCTCCTTGGGACGACAAAATACTAATGCTCTTTCAATTGCCTAGCCTCAACTTTATGAGAATTTCCATCAGACACCAACGGCATCACATCACAATTGCATAACTTCGGTCTCCTGTCTATTCATCAAATAATTGGGCAGTGAACGTACGAGTCACATGTTGAGGCGGTCATGAAAAAACTCGAACTCTTCATTCCAGTGGAGAATCAAGTTCGCGAACTTGATGCCAAACTTCTCCTGGCCTGTCTAGCTGTTCAACGTGGATTCTCTGTGTATTTAGGGTGGAAAGGTGAAATGGATCAAAAAATTTACCTATTTCGTCCTGGAATTTATTTTGCCAAGTCCTTTGCTAGACAAAACCAAAAAATGTTACGAATTCTTAAGGGGCTGGGCTTTATGGTTATTGCCTGGGATGAAGAAGGTCTCGTTCACTACCCACCCCAGGTCTATCACAAATTACGATTTTCAGCAGAAGTTATTCCATACATCGATCATATTATTGCGTGGGGAAAGGATTCTGCTAAATTATTATCCCTTCATCAACCTGCGATGCCAGTACCCATCCATATTTTCGGAAACCCACGTGGAGATCTCTTGCGACCAGAACTACGAGATTATTTTAACGAAGAGACTCTCAGTCTCAAAAAACAGCATGGAGATTTTATTCTTGTTAATACCAATTTTGGGACCGTTAATTGCTTCGATCCTTCACTGAATATTTGCCGTCCAGACGACCAATCCCCAGACAATCTTGTTTTAGGACGAGTAGGTCGTAACATGCCCCCAGAATTCGCCTACTTGAGATATTCTGAAAGACTTCGTCTTCTTCAAGACTTTCAAGTCTTACTGCCACGGCTAGCAGCACAATTCCCCAAATACACAATCATACTCCGACCCCATCCTTCTGAAAACCACAATCTTTGGCACGACTGTGTCAAAGATTGTGGCAACGTGCTCGTTACAACACAGGGAAATGTCTTACCGTGGATCTTAGCAAGCACCGTCATGATTCATAATGGTTGCACCACCGCCGTTGAGGCAATCAGTATGGATCAACCTGCCATTTCATATGAGCCATTTCAAAGCATGGATGAGACCAACTACTTGCCAAATAGTTTAAGCCATCGCTGCTCAACAATTGACGAGACGATAGAAGCAATTCAATTTTATATAGTAAATCCCGAGCAGTCTTTGAGAAAACCTGGCAACGCTGAATTATTACCTGATTTCTTAGCGGCTAAAGACGGGGCGTTTGCATGTGAAAGCCTTCTGAATCTTGTTGAGAAGGTAGAGGCCACGTCCTCTATGACTTCTCATTCGTTTAGAAAACGGATTTCAACCATGTTTGACGCCGCCATTCGCCATGGGTCTAAAAGTTTTAAACGCCTTCAAGGAAATCCTCGCTATAGTAGAATATTTCAAGATCAACGATTTCCTCCATTAAGCATCCCTGATTTGCAAAATCGAATAACACGCTTTAGTCAGCTATTAAAATTTTCTCGGCCGATTCACATTAAGCCCATAACAAAAACCATCGTCAAACTTCATCAATAGACAACAACAGTATTGGCATTTTCATGAAAAAAATCATTATACTCACAGGTGCAGAATTACGGCATACAGCAT
This sequence comes from Nitrospirales bacterium, assembly GCA_021604145.1. Classification (GTDB taxonomy): domain Bacteria; phylum Nitrospirota; class Nitrospiria; order Nitrospirales; family UBA8639; genus JAGQKC01. The sequence goes on along the minus strand of BQIX01000098.1, from coordinate 2,694 downwards.
TCCGCCAAGCTCTTGCCGCTACAGACGGCATCACCGTCCTGAAGACCTATTGTGAAGGATTGGAGAAAAGCCTAAGAACAATCGTCGAAGCACGCGAGCATGAAAATACTCAGCCTGAGCTTTCTCACTTAGACGCAAGAGCTCAATCAGAAGAAGACTTTTTCGGGTTCTTTTGTGCATATTCCCAAGATGACTCCAACCCGACATTCATCCCCAAGGGAACCATCAATGAGCCTCGATATGTCGATGAAATAACATTGCTTAACCCAGACTTACTCATCGCCTATGGGTGTTCAATCATTAAAGAACCTTTACTATCGTTTTTCCAGCGACGGTTTTTGAACGTTCACCTTGGTCTGTCTCCATACTATCGAGGTAGCGGAACAAATTTTTGGCCCCTCGTAAACGGCGAGCCTGAGTATGTCGGCGCAACATTTATGTACATTGATGCGGGAGTAGACACTGGTGAAGTCATCCATCAAATTCGTGCGCGTATTTTTCCAAATGATATGCTACACCAAATCGGAAACCGGCTCATCTGTGATATGACCAAGACCTACGGAGAGATCATTCTAAAACAGTATGACCTTGAGACTATCCCACAGATTCCTGATCCACCTCAAAGTAAGTTTTATAGAAAAAAAGACTTTACTGCAGAGGCAGTTGCCCGCGTAGAACAACAGTTCGCCAATGGAATGATCTCACGCTTTCTCACGCAACGCGAAGTTCGTTATGCATCTGCACCGATTGTCGAACACCCGAAAGTTCTAGAGGCTCACAAGCTATCATGAAGGCCATCATGTATCACTACATACGGCCAACGAGTGAGGGCTATCCGTTTTTTCGATTTCTTCATCTAGAACACTTCCTTCAACAACTCGACTGGCTGAAAGCAACGTATGGCTTCGCGAGTCGTGAAGAATTCGTCAGCACACTCACAACCAAACAACCCTGCAATGGAGTCGTCCTCACATTCGATGATGGCTTCTCCGACCATTTTCACCATGTCTTTCCTGTCTTAAAAGAACGTGGTCTGTGGGGTATATTCTTTATTCCTACGCGAGTCTTTAGCAATGCGAAATTACTCGACGTACATCGCATTCATTTGGTCATCGGAAAAGTTGGTGGAGTGCGAGCGATGGAAATCTTGGAAGATCTCATTACAGAGGAAATGCTCACAGATCAATACATTGAAGACTTCAAAAGAAAAACATACCGTCGCCAAGACAACGATGCCGCAACCAACCGCTTCAAACGTACATTAAATTACTTCATTGCCTACGAATGGAGGGAATCGGTTCTTGATCGTCTCGTTGAGACAACCTTCAATGACGATTTCCCGAAAGCCCCCGAGTTCTATTTGACCCCTTCCCAAACCAAGGAACTCCATGATCATGGAATGATGATTGGAAGTCACAGCGTCAACCATTTCGTCTTCAGTAAATTGGGTACAGAGCAACAGCAGAGAGAAATTCAGGAATCATTCACATCTTTAGAAAACATTGTTGGAGAAAAAATTTCCTCCTTTTGTTATCCTTACGGAGGGTTTCATACATTTACCTCAGAAACAGAAAGTCTTTTATCTCATCAAGGAGCAAAGTTTTCGTTTAATGTCGAAGCACGTGATATCACAGTGAACGATCTACAAAATCGTCCTCAAGCTTTGCCGCGCTATGACTGCAATGCCTTTCCATTCGGCCAAGCCAGTTAAGACAACCCTCTTATATGTACAATCATTTAGGAGCAACTCAAGAACTATTCAATAAGCACCTCAAACTTCCCCTTCATGCCTTCCACTAAAAATACGCCAGACAATTTACCATGACCCATTAGGTCATATCTGTCTAGCTCTTTTCCACTGCACATCTCTTTTCAATAGCACCACATCAACTCACTCGTTGCAAATTGAAAGTCAACGTCAGATACCGTCTCAACCATCAAGAAATCATTTAGAAAGCCCCTCGTCTCGCCTTTTTACCGTCACAACCTCTCTTCTTTCTTATCTCACCTTCTCCTTCCTATTTAAACCTAAATTTAGTCAGTGCTCCTGCTCAGTAATTAATCATCGGGTTAGGTTAAGACCCAACATTTCTACCTCCCTCTAACCGCATCCTTTTTTCGTAATTTCATACCCCTCTAACGGGGAATAGAAAGCATTCGTCCTCCCTGCGCTTACTTCCAATCGTGTGTGGCTGAGTTTTTAATTTCGCCCCGCACCTCGTATAGATATTCAATTTAATTCTTCATTTTCTGGAATTTATGTTTAGGAGCTCTCTCATGAGAAGTCACACTCTACTACTTCGAAATATCATTTTCCCCATTACGTTGATCAGTTTGACTTTCAGTTACTCACACACTGCCTACTCACAAGAAACTGATAAAGACATGCCTGTTGGTGCTGTAGGTGGGGCTGTCCATGCAGATCCGTTCACAGGGACAGCCACGACCAGTATTCCCATTGAAGTCCCACCAGGACGCCAGGGTGTGCAGCCGGATTTGGCGCTGGTCTATGGCAGTAGTAATGGTAATGGCTGGCTAGGCATGGGGTGGAAGTGACGTTGGCCCCCTTTCGAGACAGGCCTTAACCAGAATCGACGGCTTCTTCCGTGGTCTCCTTGCCCTGACGTTGTTTGAGAAACTCATTCGGAGTCAGGTGCCCGAGTGAGCTATGAGGGCGGTGCTGGTTGTAGTCCA
>BQIX01000097.1 GCA_021604145.1 Nitrospirales bacterium | reverse complement strand
TCCATCAATAATATTTTCAAAATCTGGGCATTCATATAAGTGAATCTTAGGCCCTTTCAACTCTTCCACATTAAATCTTCCATTTTTTCTCAGTTCTGTGATCTTAAAAAAGTCTTATGAATCAGCTATATTGAGGCTTTTTGGCTAGGCTTAGGTCTTTTGTTCCATTGATTAGCAATTTTTTTAGGTGCTACGATGCACGATTCTCAGGGGAATATGGCCTTTTGACTTTTGGAGGTTCATGTTTTGGACGGTTTTGACCTATTTTTAGAGTACCTTAGCAGCTATTCCGCGGTTCTGATTTTTATTGTCATTGCCCTTGGATTTGGTGTGGTGACACTTGTCTTATCGTATTTGGTCCAGCCCAAATATCCGGAGACTGAAAAGCTCAGCACGTATGAATGTGGCAGCGAACCATTTTCTGACTCTCGTATGCCATTTCCAGTTCGATATTACGTCATTGCTATGCTCTTCGTAATTTTTGATATCGAGGTTATTTTTCTCTATCCTTGGGCCATCACGTTTAAGCAAACAGGGTTGATTGGGTTTATTGAAATGATGATTTTCATTGGACTTTTTGTCGTGGCCTATGTCTATGCCTGGAGAAAAGGGGCACTGGAATGGGATTAGTACAAATAGGAAAACCTGACAAAGACGGTGATCTCGGCATCATCACCTTAACAGTAGAGAAAGCCGTCAATTGGGCTCGAAAAGGCTCTTTATGGCCAATGACCTTTGGACTCGCCTGTTGTGCCATTGAAATGATCGCTGCCGTGTCGGCGCGATATGATATCGACCGGTATGGAGCTGGCGTATTTCGAGGATCACCTCGACAGTCTGACCTCATGATTGTCTCAGGAACCGTTTGTCGTCGAATGGCACCGGTGATTCGGAAGGTCTACGACCAAATGCCCGAACCCAAATACGTGATTTCCATGGGATCATGTGCCACCTCTGGCAATATTTACGACAGCTATAGTGTAGTCCAAGGCGTCGATCGCTTTGTCCCTGTGGACATCTATGTACCAGGCTGTCCGCCGACACCCGAAGCGTTATTTGATGGAATTTTAAAACTCCAAGATCGCATCATGCAGAAACGCGTGTTCACCAAACAGCCTGAGCAGGTCAAAGTCTAGTTTTTAAATAACATCATAATTAATAAGATAATTCGAACATCACCATATGCACGCTATTGCCGAACAGGTTCAGCAACAATTTCCCAATGGATTTGTCAAGGCAGAAGAATGGCGAGGAGATCTGGCTATTACGGTTAAACGTGAAGCGCTCCACGACGTCTGCCAGTTTCTTCGCGAAGATCCAGCGATGGATTGTGATTATATGGTTCATGTCAGCTCCGTGGACTGGCCTGACGAAGAAGAACGGTTTGAAGTCGTCTATGAAGTCCAATCCATACGAAAGCGACATCGTGTTCGCATCAAAGCCAGGGTTCCCGAACATGATTGTATCGTTGATTCGATGGTCGATGTATGGAAGGGCGCTGAGTTTATGGAACGGGAAGTCTTCGATATGATGGGCATTCGCTTCGCGAATCACCCCGATCTTCGTCGAATTTTAATGCCAGACGATTATCCTGAAGGCTACCCCCTTCGCAAAGACTTCCCCCTTCAAGGAAAAGGCTGGCGAGACACCTTTGATTTCTTGGATGATCCAGCATAGGAGCTAGACTATAGGTCGTGAGCCGTCTTGGGCCTAACGTACCAAAAAACATACGTTTGTTTGCGTACGAAAGACGAAATACGAACGAGGAGTAGCGGATTCAAATATGGCACACCGCATGGAAGACCAACGGGAAACGATCTACAAGGTCGATCCCGAACATCCTGAAACAGAGTCGCTTCCGACCCTACGGACGGAAGAACTCCTTCTCAATATGGGTCCTCAACACCCAAGCACACACGGCGTGCTGAAAGTGATATTGGAGCTTGAAGGTGAACGGATTGTCAAATCCACTCCGGTGATGGGCTACTTACATCGTGGCGTGGAAAAATTGGCTGAAGCGGGCACCTACCATCAATTCATCCCGCATACGGATCGGCTGGATTATGTGTGCGCGATGTATAACAATTTCGCATATTGCCGAGCGGTTGAGAAATTGATGGATATGACGATTCCCGACCGTGCGGAATACCTTCGAACCATCGTCGCAGAAATCCAGAGAATTATTGGACATCTATTCTGGTTGGGGACACAAGCCCTCGATATTGGGGCCATGACGGTCTTTTTTTACACATTCCGCGACCGCGAGATCTTACTCGACTGGTTTGACGAACTTTGCGGAGCACGGTTAACTACGAGTTGGTATCGCATTGGAGGTGTGGAACGAGACTTTAACGATTCATTGATCAAAAAAGTTCGTGACTTCTTGGACTATTTCCCTCCCAAAATTGATGAATACGTCGTCTTTCTGGACAAAAATCGTATTTGGTTAGCTCGAACTGTGGGAGTCGCAACTATTTCTGCTGAAGATGCACTGAGTTTTGGGCTCAGCGGTCCTTCGCTTCGTGGGTCAGGGGTGGACTATGACCTGCGGAAGTATGAACAGTACGGGGCGTATCCGAAATGTGAGTTTAGTGTTCCAGTCGGGAAAAATGGCGACACCTACGATCGATATTGGATTCGAATCGAAGAAATGCGGGAAAGCATCAAAATTATTCAACAATGCATGGATCAAATGGAGCCAGGGCCTGTGATGGCAGATGTTCCGAGTGTGACACTCCCTCCCAAGGACCGGGTCTTTAAAAATCTTGAATCCATGATTCAACAATTCAAACTCTTTTCTCAAGGGTTTGATGCCCCGGTAGGAGAAATCTACTGCGGAACTGAAGCCCATAAGGGTGAACTTGGATTTTATATTGTGAGCACCGGTGGAGGCCAACCCTACCGGATGAAGATTCGATCACCATCGTTTATCCACATGGGGGCTTTCGATAATATGGCACGTGGGTATATGATCTCCGATGCCATCACCATTTTTGGAACGTATGATATTGTGATGGGTGAATGCGATCGGTGAAAAATATAAATGCACAGTGAAGGATATAATCGGCACACGTAAAATATTTGCACTTTGACATTCGAGTGTTGCATGTGTGCAAAGAGGGTAACATATGGGATTGAAGCCAGTTACATCACCAGATATAGAAGCTGCAACGATTGAACTCACACTCGATGGGGAAACCGTCACGGCCAAAGAGGGCGTCTCACTCTACGATGTCATTTCGAGCACAGGGAAAATTGTGCCGGCCATGTGCTATCACTATACATTTGACCCCTTCGGATCCTGCGGAATGTGCCTGGTTATGCAGGAAGGAAAAAAAGCTCCTGTCCGTTCCTGTACAGCCAAGGCGACGGCCGGTATGGTGATTCGAACAGAAGGTGAGGATTTATTTGCGGCTCGGAAGAAGGGTGTGGAGAAGCATCTGTCTGTGCACCCCCTTGATTGCCCGGTGTGTGATGCCGATGGACATTGCGAACTCCAAGACATGGCCTTTGAACACGGCGTCACCGACCTGGCCAACGCCAAACAAAAGAATATCCCTGAAGATACACGAAGTCTTGTCCTCGATTTTAATATGAATCGATGCATCGCTTGTGCTGAGTGCATTAATATTTGCAAGGACGTCCAACGTATCGATGCTTTGCAATTCATGAAAAAGGGCGGATTTACTCAGGTTGTCGCCAAAGGCGATCAAGCTCTGGAATGCGAGTTTTGCGGAGATTGCCTGGCGGTTTGTCCCGTTGGGGCTATCACCAATAAATATTCAAAGTATGCCTATAAGCCCTGGCAGCTCAAAAAAACAACCACCACCTGCAATTACTGTGGTGACGGATGCCAAATGTATGTCGAGACAAAAGATACGGAAGTCACGCGCGTCACCTCACCGTTGTCCTGGAAAAATAAATGGGGTGATCGAAGCGATACCGTAAATGGACATGGGGGGCTTTGTGTACGAGGCCGTTTTGGATTCCAGTTTATCGACAGTAAAACTCGATTGAAATTACCGTTGGTGCGCACTGAATCCGGCTTATCGGAAACACCGTGGATTGATGCACTTGATATCGCTGCCGGACGTTTGGCCTATATCAAAAAGACCTATGGCGAACAAGCGATCGCTGGCATCATCACGGCCCGATGCACGAATGAAGACTTATACGTCTTTCAAAAGTTCATGAGAACGGTTCTTGGGACGAATCACATTGATAGTAGTGCACGGTATGGGCATGTCAATTTCGTTCGAGCCGTGCAGCATGCACTTGGCGTCTCTCGCATGACGAATACCTCTGAAGAAATTACCCGAGCCCAAGCCATTCTGATTATTGGCTCGAATATGACAGAAACCAATCCTGTTGCCAGCCTCCGGGTCAAGGCGGCCTTGGGCGTCTATAAGGCTCAAGTCATTGCTGTCGATACGGCACAAACCAATATCGCAAAACTGGCATCACATCCGACCATGGTGAAACCGGGAACTGAAGGCTTGTTTGTGCAAGGGCTGGTCAAATCGGCAATCCAGCAAGATTTGGTTGATGAAGATGTGGTGAAACAATCGCCTCAAGCTTTTACGGCCTTACAGCAAGCGACTGAATCGATCTCTCTCGATCACATTGCTGAACAGACCGGGACCTCAGTTGCTCATATCAATGAAGTCACGAAGATTTTTGCAGAGGCCGATCGTGCCATTATCTTTTGTGGTGAGGGAATTGTCCGTCAGTCCAATGGATACCATAACGTCCTCAATTTAATCGATCTGTTGTGGATCACAGGAAAAATTGGAAGACCCGGTTGCGGCATTAACACGTATACAGAAGAGGCCAATGAGCAAGGGGCCATAGATATGGGAGTCGGCCCAGAGTTTCTTCCTGGTGGACTCACCTATGGTAGTCCTGCGGCACGAGAGAAATTTGCCAATTCATGGTTGACGGAACTTCCGCCTGCGGGAGAAGGAGCTTCCCTCTTAGACATTCTCAAACGATGTCAAAGTGGTGAAATCAAAGCCCTCTATGTCGTTGGCGAAAACCCGTTGGGGACACTTCCGGCTTCATGTGAAGTGGAAGCGGCACTCAAGAATTTGGAAGTGTTGATCTGCCAGGATCCGTTTATGACGGAAACCGGTCAACTCGCCCATATCGTGTTTCCAGCCACGACCTTTGCTGAAAAGGATGGAACGATGACCAACCAGGAGGGAAAAGTTCAATTCCTTCGCCCCATCTTCGATCCTCTTGGTGAAAGTGCCATCGATTGGCATATCATGGCTGGCATTGCCAACGGTCTTGGGACTTCACTTGAGTTTGAATCCACGAACGATATTCAGAGAGAAATCATGAAGATCATGCCAGGCTATTATAATCTTGGCCAACCTCCCAAAGTGCAGGGTCGCGCTGAAACATATCTGCAAAATGGGTATGCGAATGAAGTCTTCTCTCGCTATCACCAGTCATCTCAGCAAGATTCGACTCCACGGCCGTTTACGTTGAAGATGATTCAACTGCTCTATCACTCTGGAAAACTTTCGACTCAAGCCTCAGGACTCATGGCGATTGCTCCGAATTCCAAACAACTGTCCATGCATCCCGAAGACATCGAGCAGCTCGGGCTTTCATCTCACGACCGGGTTCGTGTGACTTCCGATGTAATGAGTGTAGAGTTAGGTGTGAAATCGGATCTGACTGTCATGCCAGGAAGCTGCAGCATTCCTGAACATTTTAACGATCCACCAGTAAAGGATCTGATGCCGATGCAGGTTGATCCGGAGACTCACGTACCATACTTTAAACTTGCTCAGGTCACACTGGAAAAGGTTTGAATTCACGAAGGACTTATTGATGGAGACAAACTCTAATAGTTTTTATAAGAAAATTCTCGATGCTGTCTTTTTTCGCGAAATTTGGGATGCGATGAAAGTCACGTTTAAACACATGCTGCATCGCCCCATGACCTTTGAATATCCGAGAGAAAAAAGAACGATCCCTGACGCCCACCGTGGCGCACTGGGTCTCTTACGTTACGATGACGGCAAAGAGCGTTGTGTTGGGTGTGACCTCTGTGAAGCCGCATGTCCCTCTCGCTGTATCAAAGTAATTAGCGAAGAAGATAAATCACTCCCTCTCCAGCGATATGCGACTGAATTCTACATCGATATTACCAAGTGTGTGTTTTGCGGCTATTGCGTAGAAGCCTGCCCGGTCAATGCCTTAGCCATGACCAAGCTGTACGAATTCTCCACTCACGATAAGCGGACCCTCCTTTTTGATAAAGAGCGGCTGTACGATATTGGCGAACGATACATCGATGACGCCAAAAAATATCTCTATGCGCATAACCAAGAAAAAGAGGGGGAAGAGAGTATCGCTTACCGCTACCATTTCCCTGTCCCTGTTGAAAAATCTCAGGATTCTTAAGATTTCACGATGATGTGGTTGCTTTTTGCGTACTTTTCCACGGTGAGTATCGTGGCCGGGGTCATGACTGTGGCCTTTCGAAATCCCGTGCACTGCGGCCTCGCCCTTCTGACACTCTTACTGCATGTGGCCGGACTCTTTGTCCTGCTGAATTCAGAATTCCTGTTTGCCGTTCAAATCATCGTATATGCTGGCGCCATTCTAGTTCTGTATCTCTTTGTCTTGATGTTACTCAATCTCAAAACTGAAGAACAGCATCTGCATCGCAAATATGCGCTGGTGCTCTTTGCGTCCGTTGGTATCTTCTGTGAACTTTTGTTCCTGCTATTACAGTCACCCTATGGTGGAATCAAGGGAACGGCATCCCCGGAAGTGCTGCTCGCGACAGGACCAAGCCAAGCCATCGGCATTACCATGTTCAGTGACTATTTATTGTTATTTGAAATCGTCGGCGTGTTCCTGCTCGGCGCTATTATTGGCGCCATTGTTCTGGCCAAAACACCATCGACCATTGAACCAAAACCCGAGTAGAGAGCGAACGCTGATCTCATAGAAATTGACTTATGATACCTCTTGAAGCTTATGTCGTCGTCAGTGCCGTTCTCTTTATGACAGGCCTGGTGGGCGTATTGGTTCGGCGTAATTTTATCGTCGTCCTCATGTGTGTTGAAATCATGTTGAACGCCGCCAATATCAATTTGGTGGCCTTCTCACATTATCTCGAATCGATGGCCGGCCAAATGGCCGCTCTATTTATCATTGCCATTGCTGCCGGAGAGGCCGCAATCGGACTTGCCATTATCATCGTCGTCTTCCGTGGGAAAATTGCCACCAATGTCGACGAAATTAATATCTTAAAGTGGTAACGTGTTTGATCTTTTAGTTCTGCTTATTCCCATCTTTCCTCTTCTTGCCGTCATCGCAAACGGAATATTTGGGGCTCGCTATCCCACCGAACTGGCCGGACGGCTGGCCTTTGGCTCCGTGGGCCTCTCATTCCTCTGTACGCTCGGTGTCTTGGGCCATGTCATTTCCGATCCCACGCCGAAAGAAGTGATCGCCTACTCCTGGATATACGGAGGCGATCTTTCCATCGATCTTGCATTCTTGATTGATCCCTTAACCACCGTCTTTTTGATGGTGATCACTGGGGTTGGACTCCTGATTCACATCTACTCGGTTGGATACATGCACGGAGAAGAAGGCTTCACCCGCTTCTTCACGTATATGAACTTGTTCATGGTCTCCATGCTGCTCTTAGTCATGGGGAACAACTATCTGGTGTTGTTTATCGGGTGGGAAGGCGTCGGCCTCTGCTCCTATCTGCTCATTGGATATTACTACGAAAAGATTTCTGCCGGGAAAGCCGCCACTAAAGCATTTGTGGTCAACCGCATTGGAGACGCAGGCTTCTTGCTCGCAGTCTTTTTGATTTTCGTCGAATTTCGAACCCTTGATTATGTCAAAGTCCTCGAACAAGCCCCACAACTTTCTACAGGCATGGCCACAGCCATCGCCTTGTGCTTGCTCATCGGAGCGGTTGGGAAGTCAGCCCAACTTCCATTGTACACATGGTTGCCTGATGCGATGGAAGGTCCCACACCAGTCAGCGCCTTGATCCACGCGGCAACAATGGTTACCGCCGGGGTCTATATGATCGTGCGAAATCATGCCATTTTCGACATGGCCCCTGTGGCATTAACCACCGTTGGACTTGTTGGCGGTATTACGGCGTTGTTTGCCGCCACCATTGGGCTTGTGCAAAACGACATCAAGCGTGTCTTAGCGTATTCCACCGTCAGCCAATTAGGCTACATGTTCCTCGCCTGTGGTATCGGTGCATACACGGCTGCCATTTTTCATGTCGTGACTCATGCGTTTTTTAAAGCCCTCTTATTCCTTTCGGCTGGCGCAGTCATCCACTCCCTGAACGGTGAACAAGATATTCAGAAAATGGGAGACCTGCACAACAAGATTCCCATCACCTATAAGGTTTTTTTGATTGGCACCATTGCCATCGCTGGCATTCCTCCATTAGCCGGATTTTGGAGCAAAGATGAGATCATGGCTCATGCCTTCATCCATCACCATTACTTTCTCTATGCACTCGCGGCCATTGGCGCGTTCTTGACTAGTTTCTACATGTTTCGACTGACGAATCTCACATTCTACGGAACATCCCGCGTAGACTCTGAGGTCGAATCCCATATTCATGAATCACCTAAAGTGATGACGGTTCCCCTTATGGTGCTTGCCGGACTCTCCCTTGTGGGCGGATTATTTTTAGGATTTCCTCCTGAACATGGATTACTCCATGGGTTTCTCCACGACGTAGCCACTCCTCTTGGAGCAACGGCCCATGAAGTGAATATCGGCGTACTCTTTGGCCTAGCCAGCTTTGCCACGCTGATTGCTGTCTCAGGATGGGCATTAGCGCGTTATATGTACCTCACAAATCCAGGGACCGCCGACGAATGGATGCAAAAAGCTTCAGGAGCATACACGACCTTACTCAATAAATATTATGTTGATGAATTCTACGACAAGATCATTGTTGAACCGTTCAAACGACTCGGCGAGTTATGGGATTGGATTGATCGAAACATTATCGATCGATTTATCATTGGAATCGGCAACATGACTGACGTAAGTGCCGCAGGCATCACTTGGACCGAGAAACATGTCATGTATGCCGGACTCAACGTGATCGGGTATGGTCATCACTTAGCAGCATGGACCTGGAGAAAGCTCCAAAGTGGTATGGTTCATCACTATGCCGCCATTATTATCATCGGTTTAGCCATTCTGGTCCATGTGGCCTTTCTCTGGTTTACCAGTGCTACCGCACTTGGACAGTAACGACAACAGTTGTAGGACATGCAAGAAGAATTACAAGCAGGGTTCCCCATTCTGACGTTCCTCACGTTCTTTCCGCTTTTTGGCGCCATGATCTTGTGGGCCATGAAAGACCTGGATCTGATTAAGAAGTCGGCGCTGGGATTTGTGGTCCTGGAATTTGTTGTCTCAGCTTGGCTACTGATGGGATTTGTCCCTGACACCGCGGCCATGCAATTTTCAGAACATTATGCCTGGATTCCGCAGCTCGGCATCGGCTATCACATGGCTGTGGATGGAATCAGCATTCTTTTTGTCGGACTTACAGCATTTCTGTCAGTCCTACTCGTGCTCTACGCTTGGGATACCGTCAACATCCACCCCAAAGCCTTCTTCATGAGCCTCCTGGCACTCGAAACCACCATCATGGGCATTTTTGTGTCCATCGATCTTATTTTGTTCTTTGTGTTCTGGGAGCTCATGCTCATCCCCAGTTATTTCATGATCAAGCTGTGGGGACTCGGTGCTCAGTGCCAGTATGCGGCATTGAAATACGTCCTCTATACGCTATTAGGCAGCGTCTTTATGTTAGTGGGATTCTGCCTCCTTGATTTGAATTATTACTCTGTGAAACAGACCTATAGCTTTGACTTGGTTGAACTGCTTTCGGTCCCCATACCGATCGACCAGCAATTGTTGATTTTTTGGCTCATCTTTCTAGGGTTTGCGTTTAAAGCGCCGGTCTTTCCGTTTCATAGCTGGCTCCCTGATGCGCTAACCCAGGGCCCCATTCCCACTTCTGTCCTTTTGGCCGGTATTAAAATGGGCACCTACGGCTTCCTGCGATTTAGTTTTCCCTTGCTTCCTGATGCCTCTCGTGATCAGACCGTTGTTGCCATCGTGATGACGCTTGGACTCATTGCCATCGTGTATGGCGCCATCGTCGCCATTATCCAGCCAGACTTCAGACGACTCTTGGTGTTCAGCAGTATCAGTCATTTAGGATTTGTGGTCATTGGACTTTTTGCGTTGAATTTTCAAGGCATTCAAGGAAGTCTCTTAACGATGATTAATCTGGGATTCAGCACCGCAGGCTTATTCTTTATTGCTGGATTTATCTATGAACGACTGGGACATACCAATGTCCATGAATGTAGCGGGCTCGCGAAGAAGATGCCTCTGCTGGCAACGTTTCTCCTCATTATCGGCATGGCCTCAATTGGCCTTCCCGGAACCAACGGCTTCGTTGGTGAATTCTTAATTTTACTTGGCGCCTTTCAAGCGTATTGGGTCTACGGCGCTATCGCCGTGACGGGAGTCATCTTTGCTGCTGCGTATTTCTTATGGTTTTACGAGCGGGCGATCTTTGGTCCTCTAAAAGAAGGACTCCCTC
>BQIX01000096.1 GCA_021604145.1 Nitrospirales bacterium | reverse complement strand
CAGCCGTAAACGGGTCGAGATTCTGGGAGACCAGTTGGATCGTGTCACGTATTCTCTCGGAACCTGGCAAACACAGGTTGATGACATGCTGACGGAGGTCCAAAAGAAAAATCTTGTACGACGGATTTGGGCCAAAGATCCAACGGTATGGCATCAGAATGCTGAACATCAGAAAGTTATCCGAAATGCATTGGGCTGGTTGTCAATTTCGCAGGAACAACTGCCGCATATTGCCAAACTTCAAGCTCTCGCCAACGATATCAAGGGGGCAGGCTTTCAACATATTCTGCTCCTTGGAATGGGGGGGAGCAGTCTGTGTCCAGAAGTCTTACGAATGACCTATGGCGTGATTGCCGGATATCCAGAATTACACGTGTTGGATAGTACGGTGCCGGCGCAGGTTCGGGCTTTTGAGCACAAGGTGGACTTGTCGAAGACGGTCTGCATTGTAGCCAGCAAATCCGGATCGACGACGGAACCACTGGTATTCCAAAAATATTTTTATGATCGGATGAAAGAAGCCGTTGGTGAGAAGGCCGGGCAACACTTTATTGCTATTACCGATCCGGGATCGTTGCTTGAAGGTGTGGCGAATCAATTGAACTTTCGACACATCCTGGCGGGCGTTCCGGAAATTGGCGGTCGGTATTCGGCCCTTTCCAATTTTGGAATCGTGCCGGCAGCCCTGATGGGCGTCAATATTCAAGAGTTTCTTCAGCAGGCCGAACGCATGCGGCATTCGTGTGGAGTCTCCGTGCCCGCACAGGAAAATCCGGGAGTCCTCTTAGGAACCGCATTAGGAACCTTAGCGAAAGCGGGACTTGATAAGCTCACATTTGTGACTTCCCCGGCAATCTGGGATCTGGGTGCTTGGCTCGAGCAACTTGTTGCCGAGAGCACAGGGAAAGAAGGGACGGGGATTGTTCCCGTTGATGGCGAATCCTTGGCGTCTCCCGATGTCTATGGGCAAGATCGCCTCTTTGCCTATATCCGCTATGCAAAAGACCCATGTTCGGATCAGGATGCCCAAATTGCAGCGCTTGAGAAAGCCGGGCATCCGATTATTCGTGTGGATCTCACCGACTTGATCAATGTGGGAGCCCAATTCTTCTTGTGGGAAATGGCGACAGCCGTGGCCGGGTCAATTCTTGGTATCAATGCTTTTGATCAACCGAATGTCCAAGAAAGTAAAGATTACACCAAAGGGTATCTCGACGAATTCAAGAAAACAGGGAAACTCCAGGAAGCGAAACCGGTGTTGACTGATCAGGATTTGCAGGTCTACGCCGACGAAACGAATCACAAAGCTCTCAACGGAGCGGCCACCTTTGATGACGTCATCGCGAATCATCTTTCCAGAGTGAGACCGGGAGACTATGTGGCCATCAATGCCTATGTCGAGCATACGGATGAAGCTCAGGAGATCTTTCAACGAATGCGGACCAAAATTCGTGATGCAAAACAGGTGGCAACGACACTGGGCTATGGGCCACGTTTTCTTCACTCGACAGGGCAATTACACAAAGGCGGACCCAATTCTGGAGTCTTCGTTCAAGTGACGTGTGATGATGCCAAAGACCTCAACATTCCGGATGAACCGTATACATTTGGAGTGCTCAAGGCCGCGCAAGCGTTAGGTGATCTAAAAAGTCTCACGGCCAAAGACCGGCGTGTCATTCGCGTGCATATCGGTCGGGATGTAACAAAAGGCTTAGCACGGTTAGAGCAGGCGCTTGAAGCGAGCGTCTGCGCGGTAAGGTCTTAACTGTTTCCTTGATGTATACGGGAGTCTCGCGGCCTCATTAGGCCGTGGGGTTCCATCTGCATCATAACGAGGCAGATGCTCATTGGTATTTAATTCAGAAGTGTTCGAGCATCGAGATGGATAAAACGACCACCTCGTTCTTGAACTCGTTTGACCATGTCTTCCGTCCCGCCCGCATTGTCTCCTGCTTCGCCATTCCAGA
Source organism: Nitrospirales bacterium (assembly GCA_021604145.1). Taxonomy (GTDB): domain Bacteria; phylum Nitrospirota; class Nitrospiria; order Nitrospirales; family UBA8639; genus JAGQKC01. Next base: position 8,699 of record BQIX01000096.1, on the reverse strand, counting down.
GCGCGAGTAAGGTCAGATTGTCTTTGGAGATCTCCAGCGCACGATAAAGCATCCACAGATTCGAGCGCTGCCAGATATTATAGTTCTTCTTGGCTCGGAGCCATCGCGGGAGTTCGTCAGAGTCCGACAGGGTTTCGGTTGGTTGTGTGCTCACAAGAGCATGAAAGCGCTCAATCCACTCTGGTCCGCTATCGGCAACGGAAGCTTTAATGTAGTCGTTTTTAGGAATTGCGAGATAGATGTGTGTTGGAATGTCTAATTCCTTGCACACTTCGTGAAACAAAATGTCTCCACCAGAGGCTGCCCCGGCTATCCCAAGGAGGCTACCCTTGCCTTTCTCTTTTTCCTTTAACACCGCCTGTTTGATCAGGTCTCGGGCTTGCCCTTCTTTCTCTCGAGGAAATCGTGGATGTTTGCGATCATGGGCATCAATTCTGTGCCCGGTAAATAAGATAACATGGGAGGGGGATTTTTTAGATGAACGCTTTGACGATTGTTGTGTGACATGTACTTCAGGTGTACTCTCCAGAGCTGCTTGAGAATTTTCTTTATGGATATCGAGCTTTTGATAGAGTTCAGCCTGCTTACGTGCTGAGCTGCGTTCAAAATCCTTGGCGTTACTTAATGCTTTTTGATAAGCCCGGCTTACGCGTTTGGGTTTCGTCGAACTGAGTAACATCAGGTCGGCGTAACTCATCTCTGCCCAGATGTCTATTTCATGGGAGCGAGCGAGTATTGTACGCTTTGACTCAATTGCCAGTTTGACACCCCCAATCAGATCAGAACGAAGATCGTTTAGTTTCTTCAGACGTCGTGTTGCTTCATCCTCTGAGTCAAACCCGTCTTCCCAAATAGGAGGCTGGGCCGTAGCCAGTTCGATGATCGCTGTCAACATGGCGAGCGCATTGAGCCCGGAGTAAAAGTGGTTCCGGTCTTCAATGAACCCTTGATTATAGTATTCAAATGACTTTTGAAGATAGGGTGAGGCTAAGGCGGTCTGTTGAATAGCTTGGACACTTTCACTGCCTTGCCAATCCTTTTCCCATAGAGTCTTGGCATTTCTGCCCATCAATGCCAAAACCTCTGCACGGTCCTGGCGTGAAAGTCCGTTGTTGTCAAGGGCTCGTTTAAGAGCCTGATTGGATTTTGTCAGATTTCCTTGACGTTGATAGATGGTTCCTAGCAATGTATTTGCCTGTAGATCCATCTCGTCATACGTCCTGATGTGTTCCCAGGTCGCTTGCGCTCCAGGCCAATCTTCGAGTGAACGTTGCGTTTCACCGATGAGTCTCAGCCCCATGGTTCTCCAGGTCAATCCTTCCGTCTCCAATAATAAGAGTTGGAGTTTTGCGAGATTTTTCTTTTCCTGAGCTTGTTCGACTTCTTCACGAAAATCAAGAGGAATAATTTGAAATTTGCTAGGGTCGGTTGCCTTGAGTCCTGGTAACAATTGAAACACTGGACTATCTGGTTTTTGAACATCCCATGTCTCTGTCATTCGTGTGACTAATTCGTTGACGTGTGTCGATGGTTTTTGGGCATCGTATGACATATACCGGTCTGTTTTTAAATCAAACGGCACATCATCTATTTGGTGGGCGTCATCTTTCAATGCACGCAGAAGAAAGGTTCGTTTATCTCGAAATGCATGCCGTATTCCTAATTCATAAAATACATTTGCATTATGGATAGAGATGTCTGCGATCACAAAATCTGCGATGAGCAGTTGTTCAAACATATCCGTCCTGATATTTCCTTGACTAATAATCTCGCCAGTTGTCCCTCCTGAAAACCCAGCTTCCTTTAGAGCCGGACGAATGAGTTCGTAATCGACTCGGTCAAAGTTTATCTCATTTTTTGTTCCAAATGGCCTGACAATGAACGCATGCATAGTCTGTATCTCCAATCAGGCAAACGTTCCAAAATGTTCTATGGCTAATTCCTCTCCAACTTTCTTGCCGATACGTCGAAGGTCAGGGATGAACTCAACGGAATCAAGCTTTTGAACATTCTGAGGTTGAATATCCGAAAATCCCAGCCGGTCTAGTCCTGGTCGGCTGAGTTCCGCATTGTATCGGGCATAGAGGAATCGACGTCCTTGATTTTGCATTAATGGGAGGGCCGTTCCTGCCGCATCGCGTGGAATCATATCTCCTAGTTCACGATCGATTGGGGCACCATGTACACAGCGTCCTACCAATCGACAATTCGTGTCTTGGTCAACCATCGAGCCGTACATGAGTGCCCCGGGAATACCCGACACATTGGTGATGAGCCCGTGGTCCGGGTCGTCCACGTCTTCATCTTCCCTTGCTGCGGCACCAGTCCCGACAGACATGATCAAAAGTTTGTCTTCGCCTGAAGCCCAATTCAGGCGATAGCCCGGTTCGGTGGCCATTCGATACATGAGAAACGCGGGATTGTTAAAGGGGGTGATCCCTCCATCCACGAAGACAAAGGCCTTTTTCTCGTCATACGGGTCCCATTGTATGACTTCCGGAGGAAAATAGACCGGGGCAGCTGTGCTTGCTCGAACGATTTGCCACAGGGGAATATTGAGATTGCAATCAGGGCGAGTCGAGTCATTATACTTGGCTTGTGGGTTGCTGCTCATGGGCCAGGGAGAGTCGGTTGTCCGATTTCGCATAACGGCAAGAAGCAGGCATTCGAGATCATCCGGCTTCAAGGTTGTTTTTTCACCAAACGTCTTTTGAAGTAATTTCTTAAGAGGGTCCGCTTTGTACAGTGCTTTCCACCGTTTTAAGAGGAACTGCTTTTCAAACATGGCCGGTCCAGTTTCTTGATAAAAGGTAAGCAGTTCAGCGACCGACATCCCCTTCGCTAATCCTGCAGCGATGATTGCACCGGTACTGGTTCCCCCGATGTAATCAAAGAAATGGCACAGTCTGAAATTTGAGCCGGTCCCTTTCGCTTTGGCCAGGACACTTTCCATGCTTGCGAGAATTTCCAACGTGAGAATCCCACGAATGCCTCCGCCGTCAAGGGCGAGAATTTTGTGTTGTTGATGTTCTTTTCCTTCATACCGAGACGAAAGTTTCCCCCAAATCGTCATGGCAACCTCCTAGAAATAAGGATAACATTGAGACCATAAGTTCCTACTATCCACGTTCCGTATATCAGGACTTTTGAAGATAAAATTATTCATCAGTGCGATTCTAGTAAAAATGCTGTTTTGATTGAGAGAGTATCGTATCTCGTGAACGTCAATGTTTTAAGAATATGGAAATGTTGACGAAGAAATTATTCAGTCAGATTTAGATTGCTAGAAGCGCCGATGTGTCCCCCAATTGTCTGAATTTTCTAATGACGTGTTCATATGGAAGAAGCGACTGCCGTGCTTGTCAGTGGAGTTTCCGTGACGAGGTCTACGGCTAGGGTGTGCTGACCGTTGATGCTTAAATGATTGTCCGCATGACTGGTAGACTTGATGATGGGTTCAAAAATAGCCTTGACATCGAATGCGTTTGGAGCATTTGCTCGATTTTCACCAGGAGAAAAAATCTTTTTGCCGATGTGATAGCCAAGTGTGCGATAATTTTCGAACCGGGCTTCATCGAAGAGTTGGTTGAATGTTGAATCATGAGGGAATTTCGGATTTTTCTTTTGGTATTGAATGATGTCAATAGGTAAATCGGAAAACATCATGGGTTTAAGATAGATAAGGGTGCCATATTCTTTTTGACCCTCCTCTTTTGATGGATAGACGATCTTGCCGATAGCGCAGTATGCCTGGCTATATCGGTTGTCACCGGGCTTTAAGATTTCCGGGTTAAAATCTTGAATTTCGACTCCAAAATCAATGCGAATTTTTCGTAGCGCGTCTTCGAGGTCTTCAAACAGTGAATCTTTATCATGTCCCGCATCTGAAACGATGATATAGCGACACCGTCGTTGTATGAGAGAGTACAAGCCGAGATTCTCAAAGTGGCCACCATCTGAAAGATTCACATAAGGTGTGTGTCGGCTGGTAAGTGCGAACAATTCAAGGAAGAATGTTTTTAATAAGTCGCCAAGTCCAGGAAGTTCTTGGGGGTTTGGTTCCCAAGAGCCGAGTCTTATATTCAGCAATGCCATCAAGATCCCAAGAGGACGGCTCGTATACATTCCCATTTGGGGGCCTGCGGCCGCGCCAGAAATTGCCATGGCGGTCGCGACGTCCATCTCTCCTGATGCATACTCCGTCGTGTCTCGCCAGCCGGTAGTTTTTGACCCGCAATAATATCCAGAAAATTCAAAGAGATGAGACTTTCGCCCTCGTAATCTGTCTTCTTTGTCACTATCGCCGGTCAGGTTGATTGCAGCGTTGATCAAGTGGTAGGGGGGCGAAAATGTTTGGTTGTCGGTTAGCTTCTTGTCATAAAGATGAGGGTAGAGATCTCTGAGTAGCAGGTCGTGGTCAGGAACAAACTCATTGGATGTGCCTTGTGAACTTGACAGGTAAGCTTGTGCGAGTCGGTCTCGGTAGTAGAAATGAAGTGAAGCGCGATTCGGGTCGAGAAAAAGAAAGGCAAGGGCTATGGTTATAATCGAAATTAATGCAGCTGAGATTTTATGGTGGAGGTAGAAGTTCAATAGGGCTAATCCCAACAACACTAAAAATATCACGACTCCAGTCTTTCCTAAGAACATAGAAAGTTGGTTGATCCATTTTTTCTCCCAATTTCGATTAGCGCTGAGTGTGAGCAGCAGAGAGAGTAGGAGGGATAGTGCCGCTGCGTGATAAATGAATTCTTTCATATTACTTCCTAGTAACCAAACCCAAATGCTTGGAGAAAGACCGACAAGTGTCGGAAGGGTCGTGATGAGAAAAACGCTGAACGCTACCATAAGCGTATAGGCTTGAAAACGGGCAAGTCCTTCACGGCGTTTGGCTTGGCCGGCCTTTCGTTTGAGTGGGTCGGTATTGTTGTTCGACGTTCCATTACCATTTGAGCCTTGATTGGCTTTTGTGAATCTTAAATAGACGAGAACCGAGAAGAAAAAGACCGCAAGTAATACCGAGTCAGTCATGACGAGAATTCGGTGTAACCCGCTTGGGGCCCATGTGCCGGAAGTCCAACAACGGAGTCCCATATCATCGATGAGAAAGTGCCATATATTCATGTCCGCCTGACAGGCCGAAGGTGCCCATTTCTTTAGGAGCCCTTCTTGCCAGAAGGCGTTACCAGTCCATCCATCTAGCGAAAAATCCAACATGAAAAGTACGGAAGCCAGATCTAGAATTCCAGCCACAAGGATCAGAACTGACGCCGGAACAGGAAGGAGAACAAGCAGTCCACTGAGGTATGTCCCGACGAGGTGCCAAGTGTGAAGAGAAAACAGACCGCTTTGTGGTGCGAGAAACTTACTATGATTGCGAAGATGTCGAACTTCTGGCCGTTCTTCTCCTGTTTGTCCATCTTGAGCTGGATAAGCAAACGGAAATCGATTTCCCTCTAGTTGACTCTCTTCTTCGCATAAATGCTTTGAGAGGCAGCTACCGATATAACTTCCTCCAGACACTGTCGAGAGGTAATCGATGTATTTAAGTAGTTTAACTCGTGCGAGCGATTGGAGGAGCCCTAAGTTGAAGGTTGCTGAACGGATCCCTCCTCCCGAGAGAGCCAGTCCAACGAGATTGGCTTCGACTGTGGGTTCGTTGAATTCCGATGTTCGTTCGGGGCGAGGCGAGCGGTATTTGAGATATCGTTCCCATTCTGCTTTCCATAGTTTGTCGCTATTGGTTCCCTCAATATAAGTGTCGTGTTTTTTTGTCTCATATTTTCCGAATGATTGAAATTTCTTGAAATTTCTTTTAGCAAACTCGAAAGCTGTTCGGGCCGTTCGTTTCATTTGTGACTCACAGTGAAGGGATGGGCTTACATGTGCAATCGTATATCTCTCTTGCCTGACTATATTAACTACGGCGTAGTGCCTCGTTACGAGAACGACTTGCGAACCCGGTTGGTGTATCTTCTTCAAGCGGTTGAATCATGATTGTCGCATCACCGTGATTGTTCTGATAAAATACTTGCCATGGTTCTGGTCCCGGTAGAATGGCATCGTTGATGAACAGAAAGAGTTCTCCGTCTCGACGCGCCTTGAGTTCTGTGGTCAACCTGGATGTCGGCATGATCGTCTCATCGGAAGGCGTCGAGGGTGGGATTGTCAGATGAAGCGGGTATTCGTCGCTCCCTTGACTGCCAATGCGAGCGATGGGCTTGAACCACGGTTCACCAAGGTGGCGGCGTAAGAGGAGTCCCGCATACATCGGAGGAGTCATCTTTTCCCATGTGAATCCATTCACGTCCGTTGGAATCCCATTGTCATTCCAGGGCGCTTGATCGTTCATGGTTAGAGTGATTCGATAGCGTTTACCCGCCTTGAGCTGAATGCCGCTTGCCCAGCATAAGGAATTTGTTGAAAAGCCCTCTGCGTTGATTTCTTCTGAGGCCATTCGTGACTCTTGTGTTTTCTTGCAAACCAGCCCGCCCGAGCTCATCATCGAAAATAGGATTTGACTGGTACCTTGGAAGATAAGGATCACGGAGGCCAGTCCAGCGGCCAAAGGGAGCACTCGTTGCTTCATGAGTTTGAAGAAGGCTTGGTACAGCCAATGTGTTCGAAATCTATAGATAAAGTCATTGGGAAGGGCGGTCGTAGTTGTAGCCGATGTTGTAGGATGCGTAAAGGGCTTCCACAGGGTTCGCATGTGGTCAGTGATGGAAACTTGAAGTTGGCCCCCAATGTAAATCAGGCCGACAAGTAGAATGACGAGACTACTCAATGGACCGGGATGGCTCTTGAACGCTTCGAGCCAGGGGCTCACCAGGTCGGGAAGAAAGATCCCAATTCCGGAAATGACGGGTGAGAGCGCACAAAGGGCTCCTGTGCAGGCTTCCGTTGGTGGTCTGTAGAGCGGGAATGCGAGAAGTCCACCGACGACGAGTACCGAGGCAAAATAGGCGATTCGTTTCCACCATACGAGGTTCCAGACGGTTTCCTGCTGTTGTGTTCGGAATTGCGCCGTCGAGGCGTGCTCAATCAGCTCCGATGCCGGTTCGTCCTGTGCAGGTTGGTCGATAATACCTCTATCGGCTTTCACGACGGCATATCGTGCTGGGAGGCCGATTGGTGCATAGCCATCGACTCCTTCACGAATTCGTTTGATGACACTTTCATGAATCTTCGGACACGTGATCCGAACAGGATCATATCGATCATCATCATTGTTTGTCAGGTATTCCAATTTCCTTGGAAGGTAACGATAGGCGCCCCCTAATCCCTGACGTGCATCGTATATTTTCCCCAGGGGATTGGCTTTTTCTCGGATGCGCTTATAGTCATCATCTTTAAAACAGAGCCCTTTCTGTTCAGCTTCCCGCATCATCCATGCAAGCGAGACATAGGATAACCCGTCATCCGGATATCCGCCTCCTACATTCGTATGCGCTCCAGCGAACCAGACTTGCGCCACGCGCTCATCCTTGATGTGTTGGGGATGTGTTTGATTGTGATCGTGTGGCTCATATTCGTTGATGAGTTGAGGGTAAAACGAGTTCCGCTCGTCATCGAGCGCGAGAGCGTGACAGGCTCGATGAACATTTTTATCGAGTGTATGTTTGGGCCGTATGGGAAATACCGCATTCCATGCTCGAGTCAATTCATCAATCGGCAACCCGTAAGCGCCAACCGTATCCCATAAACCGAGGAACGTAATCGGTGGTCCGACGACGGTATTTGTCGTTGGATACGATTTTCCGAGTGCGTCTGAGACGTGGCTCAATCCTATCTGTTTGAAGAGGGATTTTAGGGTATTTTTGTAGTGTCCTCGTCGGCACTGACGTCTGTGATTGTTAAATGTATCGGTGGCGAACTTCCGCAAGTCCCGTTTGTTGTGAGCGGTGACCAGACCTTGACATCGAACGAGCTCAGACAGCACGCGGATGGTAAAAGCCCCTCGACTAAAACCGAAGCAATAAATCTGATCGCCGGGTTTGTAGTTCCAGGAAAGAAAGGTATAGAGGTCAATCACATTGCGTTTCAGCCCCCATCCAAATGCTCCGCCGAGTAAGGCTAACGGTTTGAACCCCGAGGTGCCGACGCCGTCATCGTAATAGGTAATTTGAATAGGCTTATCAGGAGATGAGTCATCTGGTCCCGAAAGATCTAATGCTTGATACAGTCTCCAGACATTGGTTTTAAAGAGCTTGGCTGAGCTATTCCCGGTTCCGTCTGAAAATAAGACAATGTGCTTACCCATCATGATCCTCGTTATTCGCGACTAGGGTTAAGAGACTATGTGCCGATGGATTTATGGAAATTGCAATAAGGGTTCCCATTTGTTTCGCGACAACAGGGAGAAGGCTTTTTGGGGGAAATGCTTGAAATCCTTAAGAATAAGGCGGAGTGAGGAGGGCAGACGAGAATGAGTTGTGATGATTGGTTATCGAAAAGGATACATGACGTATCGGTTTATATCATCTGACGAGGTTGTGATTGGGCACAGCGGCGTTTCGAGCAAGACGTATGCTTACCGCCGGCGTTGTTTGGTGATATCGAGCGCGGCGACGCGGTAGGCTTCGGCGAGGGTAGGGAAGTTGAAAATATTTTCAACAAAACTATCGATTTTGACGTTATGGAGTAATCCCATCTGGCCAATGTGAATGAGTTCTGTGGCGCCTTCTCCGACGATATGG
>BQIX01000095.1 GCA_021604145.1 Nitrospirales bacterium | reverse complement strand
GATGGGCGACGGTTTCGAGCACTGACAGTGGTGGATAACTGGAGTCGCTCGAGTCTATTAATTGAGGTCGATCGCACGCTCACGGGCACCAAGGTTGTGGTGGCCCTTGAACGAATAACCAAGCGAAGCGGCTATCCCAAGATGATCACCGTGGACAATGGGAGCGAATTCACATCAAAAGCTCTGGATGCCTGGGCCTATGCTCATGACGTGAAGCTTGACTTCATTCGGCCGGGAAAGCCCGTGGAGAATGCGGTGATTGAGAGTTTTAATGGACGCTTGCGAGATGAATGTCTGAATGCGAATGTATTTATCTCGTTACACGATGCCCGACAGAAGATTGAAGCGTGGCGGATCGACTATAATGAGCACCGACCGCACAGTTCCTTGGGGTATGTCACGCCTCAGGAATTTATGAAGCAGATCGTCAAACCCGGGCTGCAAAAGGGAGCCAAATTCCAGTCTCCAGTGGTCTAGTTTTTGGGGGAGGAGGTCAAGACCGAAAAGAGGTAACGATTTTGAGATGTCGATCTCTATTCCAATGGAATAGAGGAATAAAATGATTCCCACACCTAAACAGAATCGTCGTATTTTTGCTAAATCTTCTTGTGATTCCATAGAATAATCCAACCGAGAACTACCATGTCAGAATATAAGTATTACATCAAGTATCGATAGACCCCAAAACGGGGTACCGCTGTTGATCTCTCCGTCAAGATTAATGAGAAAAAGCACCGTCCTCTTCTTGGTTATGACCTCACCGAAGCACAAGCTCACAAAAAAGCCTTAGAGATGATTGCCACGACCCGTATTCTAAATCGAAGTGCACCACGGTATCCTTAAACAACAGGAGGTGGTGTATGGGCAAACATTATAGTCATTTCGATCACAAGGAACGGACGCTCATCTATTGGTGGCGGAAGGAACCGCTCACCCTCCGCGAAATGGCGCGACGCTTGCGGCGTTGTCATACCAGCATCAGTCGTGAACTGAAGCGCAATCGCTGGTGTGGCAATGCGTATTGCCCTCGCGGAGCTCAGCTCCTGGCAGGCTCCTGTCTCGAAGCCCGCGCACGGCGAGCGCGCCTCAAATCCAAGCAGGTACGAGCGTAAGCATCGGGTCGAGTCTAGTTATATGAATTTGACATAGGGCTCAGGTAGTTTGAAAAAAAATGACCCTGACGGCTCCTCACAAATTCATCCTGCGTGAATCTTCTTCAATGGCTATTGCAGGTAAGCGTAAACTTCGATCACTTTCGCAACGTGTCACCGTCTCGCTCTTCAACAGCGTCGCATGACGGTTCAGACTTTGCCTGTTTTGGTCGTGGCTCACCATACAGCTCGCATTCTCTTTGACGATCATGCTCGCACCACTGACAGGCTCAGATTGTTTCTGAGATTCACGTCATCCCTGCTGTTTTGAATCCCTTGAGCACGAGACTGACAAACACGGCTTCCAGGTGCCAAGAATTAAAAAGCCTGCAACGTAAATCTTCACAATGCAGGTCATGTCCTTCACCGCAGGAAAAGCCTATAATCCCTGTCTTCAGACCATACCGCACCACATGTCTCCCAGACGAACGCTCAATGATCGACGAAGAAGAGAATGAAGACCGCAGAAGAAAACGAGGAGGAACGAAACGAAGAATGCTCACGGAACAATGAATGGGAAATTCTATAAATTCGACCAACAATGTCAAGTGACATTTTCTGGAGGTTTCGCACGACTCAAACTCTCGGCCTATTCGCTGCACCTTATTTCTTCAATTCCGTTATCCGCTCCCTCGCCTGCTTTGCCCATTCACTGTCCGCGTCCATTTGAATGATCTGTTCATAGAGTTGGACCGCATGTGGATGATTGCCCTGTTGCTCTTCAAATTGTGCGGTTTCAAATAACTGTTGAGGATCTTCTCCACACCCTCCCAGACTTAACACGCACAACAACACCCCCCACCTACACCAGTTCACCATAAAATTCGATCGCATAAGCCCTCTCCCTCTTGACAGTATTTCACGTCGTTTTGACTCGTTTCTCTTTGCTCTTTCTTTATTTCCGTGATGATTTCCATTTGTTCAAGCCCCTACCCTACCATCGTTCGCTTCTTTTTTCTTCTCATCCAGGGGTAAAGATTTCAAGGGACCTAAACCGATATTACTTACAGATGGGACATAAGAGTCTGAGCCCATCGACGAGTGAGGAATCATGACGCTGAGGCGTCCATCAAGGAAACAAGTGTAAGTAGGAATACCATGAACGCTGTTAAGGATCTTGCCAAGTCACTAAAGAGTTTTGATGACTGTGAAATCCGAGTCTATACTCGCTTTGCCACGGAGTGGCGCGATCAACGCCTGACTGAAGGCTCCGCTGAAGAAGTAGCCTTTTGGAATGCAATTGTGTCGATGTTACTGGAAGAACGCCAACGGCGCTCTAACGAAGTTCGACGGTTGGAAACCATGTTTCGGACCGGTAAAGACCTCTATGAATCAGAGGATGATTCATCTGACCTCGAGGATTACACCGGAGTATAGCCCTTTCCCTTCGCAGCCTTTCTCCCGCTATAGCGACCCATTGCCTCCAACTAGCCCCCCTCACTGGACTCGCCCATTTTTTCTCATTGAAATTCCCCGTCGCTAGTTCCCTCCTTCTGCTCCATCGAACCGTCCATTAATTCTCCTCCGTCGATCCATGCGTGGATAGCCACGCACGCCCATCACGACTCACCGCATAACGATTCTGTCCCCGCATCTCATCATCGCATAACCAATTGAAAATATGATGTTTTATTGATTTTCGAGTTGGCACCCCCATTGCTCAACTCACGACGTACATCGGCCTCGCGATGTTGCTCGGAAAGGAGGTGAGTTTCACGCGATTGAAGACCCCGGGGCTGACGGAAGAGTTCACATAACTTTCTCGTAACTATGAATCAGAGATTTAACTGCCTGTGCACAACATTTTAATGGAGGATTCAATGAAACACGACAGCCAACATTCACACAGCGAAAACAATAAGGACTCTCAAAAGTCACCCCTTTCATCAGACTCCGGACCATCTTCGAAAGAAGCCCTCATGCTGGGCTCCGGTCTCTTGGCGTTGGCCCTGGGAATTGGAGGCATGTGGATGATCTCTGAGGATCAGCCTTTACATGCCAATCCCACGAATGCCGTGGAGATAAACCAGGTGGCCAAGGGCGTGAATCCGTCGACATCTCAATCCACATCAGAGACAGAGACATCCGCCGAATCGATGAACCCAACGCTTGTCGCTTTTGGGGAAACCGCCGCAAATTCAGAAGAAACCGAATCTTCGGATCAGGCCGATGTCTACTTCGGATTTGATCAAGCCTCGCTATCGGAGGATGCCGCCATTGTCCTCCAAGAGAAGATCGATGATCTCAAGGAAAAAGAAGGATGGCAAATTACCGTACAGGGCCATACCGATCAACAGGGGTCTGATGCCTACAATCAACGGCTGGGCCTTCGACGAGCCGAAGCGGTAAAAGCGTATCTCATGGCTCAAGGAATCGAGGAATCAGTTATACAGACTGAGAGTATGGGGTCGCAGAACAGCATTTGTATGGAAGATTCCGAAGAATGCCTTCAGAAGAATCGGCGTGCACATATCATCCTGAGCTCGAAGCAAGCCTCGGCTACGGTCGCAGCACCCCTCGTTGCCGAATCCATTGCGTCCGAACCAGAACACATCCTCACCCTGGAATCAGAGGACGTGAACCGTTCACTCACTGACCACGATGCTGCAACAGAGACTGCGTTGCTCTCCAACACTGCTGAAGAGGAAACTGCAAACGAATCAACTCCCACAGCAGAGACCCTGCCATAAAACTATTCATAAGAGCTGCGGATTGACAGCCTACCGGTCAATTCGCAGCTCTCACTCATGCAGTCTCGATCATGATTCGTCTATGCATCACGCTGCTATGGTTTTTCCGATGAAAGGGTTCTTGTTATGCATATTCATCACAACCGCGAGATGAGCCAATCGACACTCGGACTCGCGCATCAACTCACTCAGTTTCTTGGGAACAGAAACTATGGCTTAAGAGGGTTACTATCTTTCCATTTTCTGCTCTTCATCTTTCTGACTCTGACTGCGCTCCTCATCGTGTTCACAACCGACGCCTACGCTCAACCTTCCACGCCCCACATCTTACCGAATGATGTGACTCAAGGAACATTCTTATTTCGCTCATCCACGGAAAACTCCTACACTCCCGCCCCGACACTCGAGACCAAGGCCCATATGATCGTGACCGGGTTCATCGCACGAACCACCGTTCGTCAGAAATTCCGCAATCCTGGATCTGATTGGGCGGAAGGCATCTATGTCTTCCCTCTGCCTGAAACGGCCGCCGTCGATCACCTGCGCATGCATATTGGAGAACGGGTTATTGAGGGCCACATCCAAGAACGAACAGAAGCCAAAAAAGTCTATACCGCAGCCAAACAAGAAGGGAAACACACGAGTCTGATTGAGCAAGAGCGGCCAAACATGTTTACGGCCTCAATAGCCAATATCGGCCCGAACGAAACGATGACGGTTGAGATTGAATACCAGGAGACAGTGCACTACGACAGTGGAAAGTTTTCTCTTCGCTTTCCGATGGTTGTCGGACCTCGCTATATCCCCGGTACACCTACACCGCCTCGTGAATCCGTCACACACACTGAAGGACATGGATGGGCAAAGAATACGAATCAGGTTCCTGATGCTTCGCGCATTACGCCTCCCGTCCAACATCCAGAACACGGTCCGCTCAATCGCACCACGCTCACCATCGATCTTGCGCCGGGATTTCCGCTCGCATCCCTCGCCTCAACCTATCACAACATCCATCAGACCTCGAACAGTCAAAGCCGATACCAGATCGCCCTACAAGATGGAGACGTTCCTGCTGATCGAGATTTTGAATTGACATGGGAGCCTAAACAAGAACAGATTCCACACATAGCGGTCTTCTCTGAGCAACATCATGGCGACACCTACCTGATGCTCATAGTCATTCCGCCACCCAGAACATTTGCCGATCACCTCACCTTGCCACGAGACGTGACATTTGTTATCGACACCTCAGGTTCCATGCATGGCACCTCGATCCACCAGGCAACGTTCGCATTACATCTCGCGCTGACGCGCCTAAAAGATCAAGACCGATTCAATGTCATCCGATTTAACCACGAGACACAGGCCTTGTTCTCTGCGTCTCAACCCGTCACAAACGCCACCATCCAACAGGCAACACAATATGTCTCCCAGCTCAAGGCTGACGGTGGGACAGAAATCTTACCCGCCCTACAACTTGCTCTTGCTCATCAGAAACCGGTTCAACAGGAAATCGGAAAACATGTCCGACAAGTCATCTTTATCACGGATGGACAAATCGGCAACGAACAAGAACTATTTCAAGCCATCCAACAATACCTTGCTCACACCCGCCTGTTCACAATCGGCATTGGGTCGGCACCGAATAGTTACTTCATGCGGAATGCAGCCCAATTTGGGCGCGGAACATTTACCAATATTGGGCATCTCGCTGAAGTCCAAGACAAGATGAATCAGCTTTTTCACAAGCTTGAACATCCGGTCATTACAGACATTGACATCGCACTGACTGGAGAAACCCTAGCAGAAATTCTTCCTGAACGTGCTCCAGATCTGTACGCCGGGGAACCCTTGCTCCTGGCGATTCGAACAACCACGCCTTCAGAGCATATACGCCTGACAGGAACCGCCGGATCAAAAAACTGGGAGACGACGGTTTCATTGGATGAAGCCCTCCAACGCCGTGGTATAGCCACGTATTGGGCACGACAAAAAATTTCGACGCTCATGGATCAAGATGTAGAGAGGAAGAAAAATAGTCGCCTACGCCAGGAAATTATCGATATTGCCATGGTCCATCACCTCGTGAGCCGGTATACCAGTCTCGTTGCTGTTGATGTCACACCCGCACGACTCTCAGGTCAAACGCTTTTTCCACATGCGATCAAGACAAACCTTCCCCACGGGCAAGAGTACACGGCAATCTTTGGACTCTCAGCAGGAGCCACAAATGGAACATGGCATCTACTCACAGGACTCATTCTCCTTCTCATCGCCGGGGCTTGTACCGCATATCAATGGATAAGGGTTTGAATATGACTCGGCCAGTTTTGATTCTCACTTCTTCAATTGTATTTCTTCTTGGAGCATGGCAGACAGGGTACGGCGCCTGGATCTATGTGAAAGCTGAACTCGCTCAATACCTCCTTGCACGAGCCTGGGCTCAAACGCAAGGCGGTCAACGTCACGTTCACCCATGGCCTTGGGCCGATACCTGGCCCATTGCCAGACTTCGTGCACCACAACATGACATCGAGATGCTTGTCCTTTCAAATGCCAGTGGACGAACTCTGGCCTTCGGACCCGGCCATGTCTCAAGTACCTCACATCCTGGGTCCGTGGGAACCGCCATTCTCAACGGTCACCGCGATACACACTTTAGATTTCTCAAACATCTGAAATTGGGAGAGACGATACTGATCGAAAACATTGACAGGGAAACGACAATATTTACAGTTCGTGAAATGCACGTCGTGGATGCACGGCAAGCTATAATCGTACAAGACGAATCTCTTACACAACTTGTCCTCGTGACTTGTTACCCCTTTGATGCCATCGAACCCGGTGGACCGTTGCGCTATATTGTGCTCGCGGAACGGCCTACATCTGCACTATCACATCCACTCCCTGCCACTTGGGATTGGGCTTATGGCCGTTTCAAATAACGTCCGCATGTTTGAAGTGAATAATTGCACGGGGTACGTTGATAGACCTCAGCCGGAACTTATTGGGATTCGCTATAACGTTTCATTCGCAAATCCGAGCACATTGAGTTAATCGAGACTATAGACTTTGCAATCAATCAACGTCCGACTCTTGGATTAAGAGAGTCCTTCCATTACTAGCTGTCCTAAAGCCATGCTCTATCTGTTCAACTTTTATTCATGTTTTTTGCCAAAAGTAAAATAATCACTGAACGATTGCAAAGAGAGAATCGCGATGAGAACACAAAGATGTTCATCTCATGTCACCTTCGTATTTCCCAATACAACATTTCTGGTAAGTGCTTTTCGCCAGAATTTCCTTTTCTATTACCTTCTCTGGTCACAACGCAAACGCTGAGTCAAAAAAAAAGAGGAAAGAAAAAGCTGTAGGAACAATCCTACAGTTCTACGAATACTCACGGTTGCTACAAGCAATATTCACAAAAATAACTTTTTCATACTCCATTAATAATCTCACGTTCATCTTTTCTTATTCGCTGCTAATTCAAAGACTTCTTCCTATTCACTGTTGCCGCACTGCCTACAATATAAGCAAACTGATTTTAGGAATGCAGATTGCTTGAAATTTCAAACAGAAAATATGAATTCTTACAATTTTCACGGCTCAGATGACTTGAATACGAATACTGACGTGTGAACCAGATCAGACACCAATAATTATGGTGAAGAAAAACTACACATGTACAGATAGATACGACCTCTATTTTTTCAGATTCAACATTTAATCATCCACTGGTACCCCCTACCTGCTTATCGTAATTTCTTATGCTGTAATTTTATTCTTGACAAATACAAACCTGTTACTGACATCACTTTTTTATCGACCCAACTGGAAAGGCCTTACACATGTGCACACGTCGAAATCGCATTGCCATTCTGTTTGGACTATGCGTGTTTTTTCTCTCCGCATTCGCCCATGGAAACGACAACGCGCAATCTGTTACCGAAGACCCATCATTTGAGATTCTGCACTACGAATCACTGCCGCCGATGACCTTAGAAAGCCGCAAGCAGGATTCGCATGAGACAGAACAAGAAACTCAAGCCTGGCATTGGTCATTTGATGCTTTCGGGAGAGCCTTCGACCTTATGTTGGAATCCAATGATCGCTTAATCGATAAATTACCTACAGGCCAACGAGAACACCTACACAAGGCCTATGGCCTCTTTCGGGGCAAGATTGAAGGCCTAGAAAATTCCTGGGTTCGTCTCACACGAATGGGCAAACAATGGTCTGGAATGATTTGGGATGGCCAAGAAGTCTATATCATTGATTCCATGCAGGCCATGACCGAGGCGCTCGCAACTACTCCCCCGGCTGATGTAACGGCACACGGAATCTATCGCTTGTCCGACACCCGGGACTTAGGTGTCACTACCTGTGGACTGGGGCTGCCTGGTGTCCCGGAAACACCGATGACGGATTATTCAGCCTTACTGGAAGAACTGAAAGGATTTGTCCCGGCGCAAGCACAAGGCGCCTCGTTCAACCTGGATATGGCTGTCGTTTCCGACCCCCAATTTGCACAGATTCAGCAGAATAACTTTGGAACATCTGCAGATGCAGCCATCCTTGCCCGTATCAATGTCGTCGATGGCATTTTTTCAGAACAAGTGGGGGTGCAGATTAATTTGGTGGAAATTCGAAACCTAGCGCAAAACGGAACATTGACGTCGACGAATCCGAGTACGTTGTTGAATCAATTCAGCAGCTTCACCAACGGTTCGTCCTTTACACATCCCGGCATCGCGCATTTGTTTACGGGACGAGATCTGAATGGCAGTACCGTCGGCATCGCCTTTTTGAGTTCGTTATGCAGTGCACGATTTGGTGTCGGCGTGGATCAAATCCGTGGAGGCGGAACAGCCGGTGCCCTCGTCGTCGCCCATGAACTCGGTCATAACTTTGGCGCTCCCCACGATAATCAAGGCGGATCAGCCTGTGCGAGTACACCGGGCAACTTCCTCATGAATCCGTCGATCAACGGAAGTGATCAATTCTCTCAATGCAGCCTATCGCAAATTCAACCCATCGTCGACAGAGCCGCCTGTATTACCATCGTGGACTTATCAAACCCAACAGTCACCATTACGTCACCCACTGATGGAGCATTTCTCTCAGCGGGTTCGCCCGTCACGTTTGTCGGTACGGCTACCGATGCCCAGGACGGCAATTTGACATCCAACCTTGTCTGGAGATCAGACAAAGATGGTCAACTTGGAACAGGGGGAAGGGTTTCGACAGCCTTGTCTATCGGGACTCACCGTATCACAGCCTCCATCACCGATAGTGACGGCGGGACAAGCACGCAGGCCATTTCGATAACTCTCACAGACGATAACAGTGGCTCAATCCTCTTTGAATCACACTTTAATGGCGGAACCAACCAATTTGCCTTTGTCGATGATCCGTTTCGCCATACCAATCAACCCAATTTCTCCAGCGGCGCTCATGCCCCAGGGCAAGGCTTTTCTGGGGGTGCCCTTCGTGTTCAGCTCGGAGGCCTCAACAATGCTAACGTCCTAAATATGTCGGGCGGTTGGCGACGGTCATTCACACTCCCAGCCGACAGTGAGGTCACCGTTACCTTACGCTATCAACTGACCCAAACACCGGAATATGAAAGTGATGAAATTAGTCAGGCTCTTCTCTCCGTCGATAATAGACTAGTCGGTCTTGCCCCCAACGATTTCCTTACCCAACTCACTGGAAACGGAAATGGAGGAGAGACGCAATCAACGGGCTGGATCCCTGTGTCCATTCCGGTTGGCATATTGTCGGCCGGCTCACATACGATCACCATCGGAGGGTTTAACAACAAAAAAACCTTCAACAATGAAACGACCGAAGTCTTGATCGACGATGTTTCTGTTCGTCGCATGACCACTTCTCCACCACCTCCTCCACCGCCCCCGCCGCCAGGCGAGAAAATTATTAACGGACAGTTCGAAGCAGGGACCAGCGGATTCATCTATATCGATAATGCCTTCAGAAGCACAAACCAACCAAACTTTGCGCAAGGCGTTCACGTACCCAATCAAGGATTTGTTAGAGGCGGACTCCAAGTTCTCCTCGGTGGCACGAATAACACTACGACTCATAATATGTCTGGGGGATGGCGTCGATCATTCACCCTACCCACTTCCAGATCGATCACCATATCCTTACATTACCAACTGGTACAGGCTCAAAATTATGAGTCCGATGAGTTCAGCGAAATGTTGTTGTCGATCGACAATCAACTCATCGGTCAAGGGAACAACCAAGTACTAGCTCGAATTACCGGGAACGGAAATGGGGGCTCAAATCTAACAACTGGCTGGGTGTCGGTCTCACTGAAAACCGCAACGCTTTCACAAGGTACCCACGTCATTACGGTCGGTGGATTCAATAACAAAAAGACTTTTAATGATGAAATCACACAAATCCTCATTGATAACGTCTTTATTCAATAATAGAAAAAATTTGGAGAAAACCAAGAATGAAAATTTCTGCACCATTGCTCAATTTGACAATTGCTGGAATCTTTATCAGCACGTTCGGTTTCCCCGAACAAGGCGATACGCACAGAACGATGCTGGCACCTCCAAGCCGTGTGCCTTAATGTCGTTTTAATGGAAATCCTGAGCAACATTCCAACCCTGCTTGTCGAGCCGCCATACAGCTAGGCGGCACACAACCAATACAATAGGATGAATTGGAAGAATTCTGTCGTCATGGCCACATCCCTCCTCGAAACCATACAGGGTGGGAGACAAGGGTACACCATACGATGCGATTTACCTCAACGCACCCGGAAACACGTCATCTTCCACATTTGGCAACGTGCAGATAGTCCAGAAGCGTTTTACTCCTGCAA
>BQIX01000094.1 GCA_021604145.1 Nitrospirales bacterium | reverse complement strand
CATGTCGAGGGACCTCATAGAATTTCTCAAGAGTCCAAATCATTTTCGCAGTGATCAAGGGTGCAATTTCTATTTCTTCTGTCCCTACTTCGACTCGCTCCATGAGGGTTGTAGCTTTCTCGGCGTTTCGTGGATCATCGCCAATTAAGTACCGAAGGAGAACATTCGTATCAACGAGATGGGGTGTCTTTTGCTGCGGCAACGGCCACCTTCCTTTTTGTTATCTCTCGAATGTTCTTGTTCAAATGCTTTTCTTTAGCAAAGCGACGCAATGATCCGGCCAGAACCTTGGCTTGCTCTTGAGGTATTCCCTTGAGTTTCACATCACCTTTTTTATCGACAATGAAATCCACGGCGTCGCCCTCTTTAATGTGGAGTTTTTCTCGTATTTGTTTAGGGATCGTAATCTGTCCTTTAGATGACAGAGTCGCTGCCATGTCTTTACCTCATATAATATCTTTACTGTAAATAGTGGTAAAGCTCATCATGAAACGTGTCAAGTGCATTTGAGTCTAAAAGCCAGAATCTACTGCTTATTACCTTGAACCAGAAAGCTTTGATCGATAAGTCAGCAGAAATGGTCTGTGTCTCATTAGCCTTGATTTAGAGAACCTTTTCCCTCAGCGCACCACATATTTGTGATCTACCTTGTCAATGTAGCCCGAACGGGCTATTATATGTATTATGCTATTCAATTGGAGCGGCAGCCATGTCAAAAGAAGCAACTGTAAGAGCGAGAGTCGAGGCAAAACTTAAAGCTGATGTCGAGAAATTGTTTAAGAAGGTAGGCCTATCTACAACGGAGGCGATTACTCTATTCTATCGGCAAGTCAAAATGCGAAATGGTCTTCCTTTTGATGTCGTCGTGCCCAACGAGACGACGGAAAAGGTTCTTAAGGAAACTGATGCTGGGAAAAACCTTGTCCGTTGTGATGATAGTGACGAAATGTTTGAGCGGCTCGGTCTCTAATGTTGAAGCCTTCTTATAGTAAGCAGTTTGAGCGTGACCTTAAGCGAATGCTTAAACAAGGCAAAAAACGAGAGAAACTTAAGGTGGTCATGCGTAAGTTGGTAAACGAAGATCGACTTGACCCTCGTCATCGAAATCACAAACTTGTTGGGAAATACAAAGATAGATGCGAGTGCCATATCGAACCTGATTGGTTATTGATCTATAAAGCAACAGGTCAGGAAATTGTGTTTGAACGAACAGGAACTCATTCCGACCTATTCGAATGAAGTCTTCTGACAAGAAATTATAGCCCTCTCTAATAGGTTCGATGGCCTAATGATATCCCTTATCAACCTATCCAGGACTAACCTGGGCTACTGTTTGCTTGGAAGTGAACGATCAGGCAGCAGATCTACAGGCCAGATATCGACTTATTACTTCCGACACAATCGCAATTGCCGCCGCGTTGAAGTGGGGTGCAACAGGATTTGTGGAAAATGATAACACTCTAAAAAAGGTGAAAGAGATCGAATATTTTACTATGGCCGATCTTGACTAATTGTTGTGTTTCTTAAATCGTGTCTGACCCCTTTTGATCAGGGTCAGATCTAGGATCGAACCTGTGGCCCGCTGACTTTGGCGAAACCAAGTTGTGCGTAGCCGAATTTTTAAGACCAACAAACGCGATAAACCACCCACGATAACCAAGTTTTATGAGCTCGGCCATAGGAGTCAGTCTCATATAGAGGGGATTTAATGACGGGGAGTGACGCGTGTAGGCTTCTTGGGCCTGGCCTTCTGTGGATTTTTTATCCTTTTACGGGTTCTGGTTAATGCTGCTGTTGCATCACTCGCAGTCTGAAGTAAGAGCCGAAGTGCTCGATTGACAGACTCGCCGTTGGGGAAAACCTTTGCAAGATCGGGATCGATGAGCACGAGATTCGTGTCGGCCTTTGCTCTTGAGTAGTACTTTCCTTTGACAGAATTCTTTAATTGAGAAAAGTCGTATTCACTTCGCATCTCATCTGCCGATCGTTTCGCCATACTGTGTTTTCTCCCTTTTTGTTGCCTTTCGAGCACTAATTATCCGAAGGCGTTTTTCACGCAAACAGTGTGAGACATAAAGAGTGCGTTCTTTATTCGATGTTCCGATGGTGATTTCACGGTTTTACTCTTCGGAATGGTCGGGATCGTCAAACGTCAAGGCAAAAGAATCAAGAAAAACGGAAGCGGCCTCAGTAAATGATACGTTGTGTTTTCGAAGATTGGCTGAAGCTTTGGCCGAGTCCCACTCAAATGTCACTGCATTTTCCTAGCGGACCAATAACTTCGAATATGCATCGTATTAAGAATTGCGGATAAATATGGTGGGTCGTACAGGGATCGAACCTGTGGCCCGCTGATTAAGAGTCAGCTGCTCTACCAGCTGAGCTAACGACCCACCGAGAGGTTATTGAAAAAGCTCACCAGCTGCGTTCTCGTTGCTCGAACATTTCGACGTACTCGTTATAAATGTGTCCTTGGACACGATAGTTCTGATGACGGATAGCAGCACCGTGACTTCCAATCTTGAAGTCTCACGGCTATTGATGTTCCGATTACAGGTGTCCAAGCCTTGCTGGATGAATTTTTTGAATAACCTCTAAGTATGATAGCTAATTCGTCTCTCGTGATTCGTCGCTCGTATCTCGCATAATAGTTTCTTAGGCTTCCTGACGAAATACGCTTTACGATTTTGTGGTGCGCCTGGCAGGATTTGAACCTGCGGCACCTGGCTCCGGAGGCCAGTGCTCTATCCACTGAGCTACAGGCGCAAAATTCCTTGACCAAGCAAAATTGAAGCTAGCATGGATTAAATATCGATGTCTAGAGTATGGAAGGTAGGTAAAGCCGTACCAGTAGCCTTTGAACGTTCCTCGTATTACCTGCGTTGTGGCGGACAGTATTGTTCGGCATGATATTATTGGCTTTCGCTTTACTCACATGACGGTGGTGGTTCGCCTGCGGCTTGGGCCTGTTCGATGACCGTGGTTGAGGCTTGGACGATCTCTGGCGGCGATTTGAGAATATCCGTCAGGATTTGTTCGACGTCCTGGGTGGTCATACCGTTCGATGGGGCGATGAATCGTTTTCTGGCTACGCGACGCTCTTCAGGGTCGTCGGGTTCATAGTACCCAAGCAGTTCGCCGCTTTGAAAGGCTTGTGTTAGCCGCTGGCTCCAGTCTTTGACCGCCTCAGGATTCCAGGTGGGGTTGGTCATATCGCCTTTGAAAATTTCCAGTTTGCTCCAAACAGCCCACCCCACAAAAACCGCCCAGGTTTCGTTGAGCACTTCCCAGGCATCTTCTTTGGAGAGAAATCGCAACTCGGTGGCTGCTTTTCGTTGGCGAATGGGATTGATTCGGACAAATCGATAATGGCAGCGCAATTGGTCGTTCGCGAGCTTGAGAATGCGTTGACCTGTTGGACTGAGTGCCTGAGGATCTGGCGCGGAAAAGAGAAAGTCTAGGTATGCATGAAACAATTCATGATAGAGCAGGCCGAGGTCGTGGTGGGTCATGCGATTCAGTTCGGCTAAGACCCCGCCGGCTTTGTTGAACGAGAGCCTCATATTCAGGATCATTCGATGGTCTTCTGGGTGATATTCAGCGGCATAGGTGCGGAGATCTTCAAAAACCACGGTGACAAATTTTGGGTCTATCTCTTTGAGAAACTCCGTGGGCAGGCCATGAGCTTCGGCCTGCTCAACCAATGACGGCCATGGGTGTTGGGCCTGAGTTCGAGCGGACGCCTGATCTTCTTCAGCCCGTACGGACTGAGGGGCAATGGTCACGAGAATGCATGTTGTTATTGCATATAAAATAGTTGCAGTTGTGTGTCGTCTCCACACCATCTTCTTAGCTCCAATGATACGTTTGATCTTCTTCGATGAGATTCCAGGTTTCCAGAAACGATGATGGGATGTCATCAAGAAATCGTGAAGGTTTTGATAGCACCGATCCGGTCATTTTGTCATACACATTAATGGGGTAGGTGAGAAACAATTCTTGTTTGGCACGAGTGATCGCGACATACAAGAGCCGTCGCTCTTCTTCGAGCTCATCGTCTTCGGCGAATGCATAGGCCGAAGGAAATCGTCCATCAACGAGCCAGATGACAAACACGCATTGCCATTCCAGACCCTTGGCTGAATGGATGGTCGAGAGGACGAGGCGTTCGTTGTCACGATCCGGGGCTTCGATGTCGATGATACTTTCATTTGGCGGTTCGAGCGTAAGGTCTGCTAAAAAATCACTCAATTGGTGATAACGTTCGGCCATGACGCTCAGATGCTCTAAGTCTCGAATCCGTTTAGGATAGTCATCGTATTGATCTTTGAGCACAGGCAGATAGTATTCCATGGTTTCGCTAATGAGTTCGGTTGGGGTCAAGGTGTCGTGTTCCGCGACAGCTTCGAGCAGTGATGCTAGTTGCCGCAGACCATGAGCTGATCGCCCTGTTCCGCCTTTTAGGACTTCGTAAGGCCGCGCCGTATTGAGGAGTGCGGCGAGAACATCTTTGGCCTTTTTCGGGCCAACCCCTTCGATCAACAGGAGAATGCGATTCCAGCTGACCGTATCGAGCGGGTTATGCATGACTCTAAGGTGCGCCAAGAGGTCTTTGACGTGAGCAGTTTCAATAAATTTAAACCCGCCTCGTTTCACAAAGGGAAGATTGCAGCGGGTGAGTTCTAGCTCAAGATCGAAGGCATTGAAGCTCGATCGGAACAGGACGGCGATCTCATCAAGCGCGACGCCTTCTTCTCTGAGTTCTAAGATCTTTTGTGCAATAAATCGTGATTGGGCATTTTCCCCAGTGGCTTGCACCAGGACAGGGAGCGGCCCTTCGAGTTTTTTCGTAAACAATTCTTTTGTATATTTTTCCGGAGCCTGTTCGATTAGGCGATTAGCGAGTTGTAACACAGGTTGCGTGCTGCGGTAGTTTTCTTCGAGTTTGTAAATCGTGGTGTCGGGAAACAATGTGGGGAATTCCATAATATTTCGGAATGTGGCCCCCCGAAAGGCATAGATCGATTGAGAGTCGTCGCCAACGACCATCACATT
The DNA here is from genome assembly GCA_021604145.1 of Nitrospirales bacterium. GTDB lineage: Bacteria > Nitrospirota > Nitrospiria > Nitrospirales > UBA8639 > JAGQKC01. The sequence continues at coordinate 5,738 of BQIX01000094.1, read as the reverse complement.
GTCGTGAGTGGCTGCCAGTTTTCGAACTACATCGGCTTGTAACCGGTTCGTGTCTTGGTATTCATCAACTAAGATATACCTAAATATTTGAGAGATATTGTGTCGAGCGGTTTCGTCAGTGTGGAGAAGTTCCCGAAGTTTGACGAGCAAATCATCATAATCGACTAGTTGTCGCTGACGCTTGGCTGTTTCATAGGCTTGCTGGAGTTTAGTGAGTTCTTCTAAAAATTCACCAAAATGGGCATAATCATTCACCAAGATGGTTTCTGCATTTTCAAGAGTATTGGCACTTTTGCTGTATATATCGGCGATTGTCCGCTTGCGGGGAAACCGTTTCCCGACATCATTCAAACCGAGTTGTCCCCGAAGAAGGTTGATGAGATCTTCTGAGTCTCCACGGTCGAGAATAGTGAAGCCTGGCTCGAGTCCCACGGAGCGACCGTAACGCCGCAATAAAATATTGGCGACGGAATGAAAAGTGCCTCCAGCCACCTGTTCACTTCTGCTGCCTATTAAATACCCCACCCGATCGAGCATTTCTTGTGCTGATTTTCGTGTGAACGTGAGTAAGAGAATTGAGGCGGGGGGGATGCCTAAATCAATGAGCCGGGCCACCCGATAGACGAGCGTCCGTGTTTTGCCGCTTCCGGCGCCAGCGATGACTAATGCCGGACCGTTAACCGCTTCGACGGCGGCTAATTGTTGAGGGTTCAACTCTTCGGCATAATTGAGGGATAGTGTTGGTGCGGGGGCATCCGCCGCCGGACGTTTCAGCACATACAGTTTTGAGCCGGGAGTTACTGAATCCATAAATACTCGTGAGTCATGGTTTGTCGCTCGTATTTCGTGGGAAGTTCTTTTGATTTTTTACGAGATACGCTTCACGCTTGCGCTTCAGAGCACTACAGCGCGCAGGCACGAGCGACGAAATACGTTTTTTCCTTCTCTTGGCGTGTATAGCATACGAGTTCTGGGGTTGCAATGATTGGTCGCCCTTGCCGCGCACGCTGAACTTTTCAATGAGAGACTACCCATATTCGTTGAGCAGCCAGGATTTTTTCGAGCATCCTTCTGGTAAAAAGTTCATCCTCTGTCCCATATCATCGACGACGATTGCCCATTTCTCGCCAGAAATCAGGGTAAGAGCCATAGAAGACGTACATAGATCTGCTTTCAGTTCACGGATTCGTGATACCTTGGACAGGTCCAGAAAGTATGCGGTATACTTTTGTTTTACTATCCCTCATGTAAGGCGGCGCTATGAAATCAACTGAAACATATGGATCTATCTTGAAAGACCTTGCCGAGACCATGCTTGGAGTTGCCAGAGAGTCTGTTGCGTTGATGAAGCGAAGCGACCAGAAGCATTCGTTGAAGCTCAATCGCACGCAAGAGTGGGAAGTTTATTTAGAGTTCCTCCGCGTGCAATTTAATCTTATTGATCGTTTGTCCGCGTTCCATATCCCTATTCAAGATCAACCGGAGTTTATGAATAGTCTGGAAGATTCTGTGAGCGCGCAGTTGCGCACGAATTTAGCACCGACCATGAGTGCCACTGAAATCGATGATATGGAGGTGACGTTAGCGATTGGCAAGACGGTGTCCGAAAGTCGGCAGATTTATGAGCGACATAAATTTGTGGTGACTGAAGAAAGTAAGGAGCGTGATGCCTTTTTTCAAGCCTTTGCCGTCCGAGTTACGGGCAAAATGGAAGCTTCAGGTAGTGAGGGGCTAACATCTGCCGCGTTGTTATGTGTCAGTTCCGTTGTTCCAGCATTGAGCAAACTATTTGAAGATGCGACAGCTTCATCGTCTCAGTCCAAGAGCACAGAGTCTGTAGAGACAGAAGTCAGTGAACCTTCAGATTCGTCTTCGACGATTCCCCAGGATGGGTCAGAGCGAACTCAGACCATTAAACTCGTTCGTGTGATGTCAAAAGTTTCAGGAGAAGAAATTGATTCGTGGTGGGGCATTCACCCTCAGTTTCAGCGTGATCTTCAGCCACAGGAAGCCAAAGAGTTGACTCAGCATATGAATCGTGTGACTCGCATTATTGGAGAACGTTTTGCTGTGGTCGCATCGCTAGCTCAATCAAGCGGGGATCAACCAGTTGGGCATGCTTAGCCCTCCTAAGAGATTTGTCGTTATCGCATTATGCTTGGTACTGCTCTCGAAGTGGATTCTTGATAGACGAATTAATACTGGTATACTTGAATTCACACATCTGTAACGAATCTAATTAATTTATAAGAGGCAGGAAGCTTGGCTACTTCACTCGGTAATCCTGTATGTACCGAAGAGAGAGCTAATGTTGAGGCCTCTGTCCCCATCTAACGAGCTAATCTAAAGTAGCCAAGACAGCGTAATTTCGCGCCTCAAATCTCTGAAGTTCATGGTGGCCATTCCCAAAGCCATTCCTCTAAGATTTTCATGATAACGCTAAATAACGGCCCTTTATGGTGTATTATGATGTCACGTTTCTCTAATGTCCTGTAATGCGGGGGTGTCTTGTGAAGATGTTGCTCTTTTTGGTCGTATTGGCCGCGGTGTTTAGCCTTGGATACTACACAGGGCAACGTCCCGACGAGATTAAGCAGAAGATACGGGATTTATCAGGAGACGTGATTGAACAGACAATAGGATTAGACCAGAAACTTTCATTGCGACGAGAGTTTCTTCAGGCAAAGGCACGGCTTATCGAAGGGAAATCTAAATTGTTGGACCATCAGTACAAGGATGCAGCTAAGGAATTGGGTCTAGCGTTTGAACATTTAGGTAATGCGAAAGCTGCTGAAGGCGATGGCCACGTAGGGAAACGAGTGGAAGAACTTATGTACGAAATACTTGAGGCGCAACAACGTCTAGTTCAAGGGGAGGGTATTTCACGAGAAACGCTTGACCTGGTTCAGGCCAAGCTTGATGAATTACTCCCGTAGTTTCTCTTGAAGAAAAGGTGGACCTGTATCTATTTGACGTTCACCTTTGTTGAGTTTTCTTTTCCTGTCTTATGCATTCACTGGTTGTTTTTTCCAAGCACTCAGCATTCGCTCGATTCGCATTTGGACGACGACATCAGGATCTTTCAACAGTGGTTTGATCGCGTCGCGTCCCCGCGGGTCACCGATTTTTTCTAAGGCGGCCGCAGAGGTTAAGCGAATCCACCAATCATCATTTTTGAGGTTTTCGATGAGGGGATCGACTGCTGCTGGGTCTTTGATCTCTCCCAGTGCGAGAATCGACTGTTTTCGTACAAACTCATCTTTATCATTGAGTGCTTTAATGAGCTTTTCTACCGCTGGAAGTCCAAGTTCCGCAAGCGCATTGGTGGCGTCATCTTTAAATTCATCATTCTTCAGCATAGAAATAAGTGGGTCGAGAACACGTTCATCGTTAATTTTGCCAAGGGCTTTGATCGCATATTTCCGTGAGTCCCAATCCCGTAAATATCTCAGCAGTATGTCGACCGCGGGTGAACCGATCATGGCTACGGCTTCAACCGCGGCTTCTCTGACCTGCCAGTCGCCATCTCGCAAGCATCGGGCGAGTGGTTCGATGCATCGCTCATCACCCATTTCACCGAGGGTAATGACGGCTTCTTGGCGAACGACCCATTCGGGGTCTTGAAGTAAGTCGATCTGGATATCAATTTCATCTTTGACTTTTTCTTCTTCAAATTCCTCCTCGGCTTCTTCCTCAGATCCCTCTTCCGTCGCACTGGCTTCGGTGAGGGGCGTGTCGTCCTCAGCAGTAACAGCATCAGCGACTTCGTCAACAAACTCGTCACTCACATTGAGATCGGTAGGGTCTGCTTGAGCTTCTGTTATTTCTGGTTCATCTTGTGAATCTTTAATTTCGTCACTCATGTGAAATTCCTTCCTTCACCCTATCTGTTACCGCTAGTGATGGTCCTATGATCTTCTCTTTGAGATGAACTTTGATTGTTCTGATCCGTGATGCCGTTACACGCGCCTGTATTTATGATTCTGCGGCTGGCGCTTTCTTGGCAGCCGCTTTGGCTTCTCTCGCATTTGTGCTTCGAACTTTTCGTTGAATACGCTTGAGGCGTTTTCGAAGTGAGCGAACTGTCCGGTTTCCCTGTGTGTCTTGATTATTGGTTTTATGCTCTTGGATCTTCGTTTGCAACGTTTGCCTGTCTTCATCCAGTGAGCGTGTCTTGGATTTAGTCATACGAGTGTGGTACTCCCTTAGCTACATTGAATTGAGACGAATGAAAACACTATTAGCAGTCTAATCAAGAAATTCAGGACCTGTCAATATCGGCAAGTAGGAGAGGACATTTTTGAGTTACAGTCAATAAAAAAACCCTGCCCAGCTTCATTAACTGGGCAGGGTTTTTTTTTAACGTATTTCAACCGAGGGTATTGTCGTGATTTCAATTCTCGATTAAAGTATTCTTTTACTTTTTACAAAGACTTCGCTCGTAAGCAATGACTTTCCAGGTTTCGTCATCGTTGATGGCACTTGGATTCAAGGAGACCATCCCAGTTCCAGGGCTGCCATTCTTGATGACCCAGAACATTTCACCATCTTTCCGTTTCTTGTGGAATTTACAATTCGTGAAGTCACGAGGCCCTGGGGTTAACACGGCTCCTGCTGGTCCGTCCCCTTTTCCTGATTTACCATGACAGTTGACGCATGTGCCTTTTCCTTCAAAAATTTTCTTTCCTTCGGCGATAATCTCGTCGGATGCTTTGGCGGCTCTTTTGTACAAATCTGTTTTCATTTTCTTAGCCGCTCCGCGTTGGTCTGCTGGAACGCGGGGCTTAAGTGGATCCTTTTCAGGGCCGGCAATGGCCATACCTGCAGAGAGAAACAACACAGCAGTCAAGAACCCAGTCGCACGCAAAAAGAGCTTCATGAAGGCCTCCTTAACTTAACATTAAAAATAGAAACAACGTTAGCAATAAAATCTTACTTCACCACAAAGTCTACAGTCAGAGGGGGACTTTGTAAGTATTGAAAAACTCACAGGCTTTCCAATATATCAACCATATTTTCTTGCTGTCAAGGAAAGATCTAAAAGTGAGTCGCGATATTAAAATTAATATGCAGCTATAGGTGTTTTTCGTGTAAATTTTGACAGGTTCATAAGTAAAATAACCAATCATCAGTGTAATTAAGGCTATTTTTGACAAAATGTTCGAAGATAGGGAATCACGGTCCAGGCCTCATCTTCGGTAATAGACGGAACCATCGGAGGCATTGGCCAACTTCCAAATTTGATGACATAGAATAATTCCCCATCGGTTCGCTTATGTTGAAAGAGGCAGTTGGTAAAGTCACGTGGGAGTACTGGGAGGAATCCTGCGGAAATTCCGTTGCCTGTTCCGCTTTTCCCATGACAGTTGACACAGACACGTTGGTAGATGTTGGAGCCGGCTTCAAGTAATTCGGGTGTGACATCAAGTGAATCTTGATACATGGGGGCATGCAGGCTTCTATAATAGGCGCGGTGCTCGATTGGAACTCGAGGTTTGAGTGGTTTGTGTTCTGGCGGTAAGGCGAAGGCTGTGGTGAAAGCGAATAACGTGAAGCTCGTGAAAAGAATGCTAATACTGAGGATCGTGGGCTGACTCGTCATTTAGGGTTTCAGGACAACTTCTCGTACAACTTGACCAGGTTTGCCAAATGGTCCTCGAGGTTCTCCATTTAGCTTGACGACAGAGCCGGCTGCATTGCCCAATGTAAGCGTGAATTGCTGTTGCGCTTCCCAAGTG
>BQIX01000093.1 GCA_021604145.1 Nitrospirales bacterium | reverse complement strand
ATACGTGACCCTCCGCCAGGGACTTGTATGAGTTCAGCATGGTCGCCATCACCATGAAGATGAATGGAGAGGATGCCATCATCTCCCTCTGACTTTCCAACGACCACCGCTCCAGCACCATCACCGAACAACACACAGGTATTGCGATCGGTCCAGTCTGTAATCGACGACATGACTTCTGCTCCGATGACCAGAACATAGCGCAAGCCTGTTTTGACATATGAGTTCGCTAACGCCAAAGCATACACAAATCCACAACAGGCTGCATTGAGGTCAAATGCCGCGGCTCGTGTCGCCCCAATGCGCTGTTGGACAAGACAAGCCGTAGATGGGAGGGGAGAATCTCCAGTACACGTTCCAACGATAATGAGATCAAGTTGTGATGCCTGGAGACCGGCCTGGGCTAAGGCTTTTTCCGCAGCCTTGGTGGCTAAATCCGAACAGGCTTCCCCTGGCCCTACTAATCGACGCTCCCGAATGCCGGTTCGTTCCACGATCCAGGAATCAGATGTCTCGACCATTTTCTCGAGATCAGCATTCGTCAGAATACGATCAGGAACATACGAGCCCACTCCAAGTATTCGACTGTTCATGGCTGAACAACTGGTGAATGTTCAGGAACGGTCACCTTGAGTCCTTCTGAAATATCGGCGCGAAGCTGTTCAACAAATCCACCATCTGCAAGCTTATGCGCTCGACAAATGGCATTCTTAATCGCTTTCGCTGAAGAACGACCATGGCAAATCATACTAATGCCATTCACTCCAAGCAACGGGGCCCCGCCAAATTCAGCATAATCAGTCCGACGACGAAGGCGCAGCAACGGACCGGCAATAAAAAGATACGATAGGCGTCCGAGACGAGACTGTGCGATCTCTTTCATCAACATTTTCTTGATGGCATCAGCAAGACCTTCAGAGATTTTTAAGGCAACGTTTCCTAGGAAGCCATCACACACAATCACATCGGCATTCCCGCTGTACACATCACGACCTTCGATATTGCCAATGAAATTTATAGGACTATTCTTCAATAACCGAAAAGCTTCTTTCGTGACTTCGTTCCCTTTGGTATCTTCTTCGCCAATACTTAAAATTCCCACTCGAGGCTTAGCGATCTCCAAGATATGCTTGCCATATTCATTCCCCATAATGCCAAACTGATACAGCTGTTTCGCCGTACAATCAACCGTCGCGCCAACATCCAGCATCACCGCATTCCCTTGCCGGGTTGGCAAACTAGCCGCAATGGCAGGACGCTCGACCCCTTGAATCGATCCAAGAAGAAAAAACGCCGAGACCATCGTGGCTCCAGTATTTCCGGCACTGACGACAGCTTCAACAGCTCCCGTTTTCACAAGATTTGTCGCAACCCAAATGGAGGAGTTACGCTTCTTTCTCGCAATTGAGGCCGGCAACTCATGCATCCCCACAGTTTGAGATGCATGACAAATGTCGAGAGAGGTTTTTTTTCCTTTGATGGTATCGAGGTGGGCTCGAATTTTCTCTTGATCCCCAACTAGAATGATTTCATCGCCAAGCTCTCTGGCGGCTTGCAAGGCTCCATCGACGAGTGGAGATAACCCAAAATCACCCCCCATCGCATCAAGTGCAATTTTCATAATCTAACTGAGTTTTCGTGAGTCACACGATATGGAAAGAGAGACTCATTATCCCTCTTCTACGGCAATAATGGCCATACCCTTATACGTACCGCAATTCAGGCAAGTGGTATGTGGAAGCTTTGGTTCATGACATTGAGGACAAAGGGAAAGATTGGGAGGGGAGAGTTTGATCTGCCCTCGCCTCTTATCTCGACGGGCACGTGATATTTTATGCTTAGGATTTGCCATAGCAAATTCACCTTCCTGGTCTAGAGAATGAGCCCATTGTATTGTTTGACAATATTCTATCTATTCTATTGCGGAAAATTTATAATTTCTTCTTTAATTGCTGTAAGGCAGCTACCATTGGGGAAAAATTCATAGTGTCAGCACAGGTACAAGACGACTGGTTGAAGTTCGTTCCGCAATGCTGACACAATCCACGACAATCGGACCGGCAAAGTCTCTGGATCGGTGTACTAAGAATACACTGCTCACGCAACATAATGTCCAGTTCAACTCGGTCGTCTTGGCACGGATATATTTCCTCAATCTGTTCAAATCCGACATCGGACCACTCATCGTCGAGCACGACGGTTGTCGACTCGACTTTTTCCTGTTCCCGTTGAAAAAGGCCAAGACAAGGAATGACCACCAGTTCTTGAAAGTCTCCCAGGCATCGGACACATTCACGAATAATGGTTCCAGATAATGTCCCCTGAACACAGACCCCTTCAGGGCTTTGATGGACATCACAATCTAAATGAAGGGTACCTGAAATCCGCCCCTCATCCTGCGTGAGCTCTAAGTCATCCTGACTCACATTGTAGTTTAAGTGAAACCCCTCATGAGGAATATCCTGAACTAGGAATTTCAAGGAGGTCGGGGCAACAGATACTTTTTTCTTCACCATCTCGCTCTCACTCTTTGCCTTATACCCGCATGAACACTGTAGCTCGATAAGACAGGTCCTGATAGCTATCGTTCTTCTGCAAACGAGAGTAAGGCAATTTGTCGAGCACGCTTGATGGCAACGGTTAAACGTCGCTGATGCCTCAAGCAATTTCCAGATGTTCGCCGAGGAATAATCCGCCCTCGCTCAGTCAAAAAATTTCTCAGTAATCCCACATCTTTGTAATCAAGGGGAGTACTATCATGACAAAATCGACAGAGTCGACGTCGTTGAAACAATCGTCCACGTTCCACAAATACTTCTCCTATCTACCCTCAGGAGGAATAATAGTCTGCATCATACGAGGGTTCTTCAACCATATCAGCTTCACCACTACCTTGCTGGGGACCGCGCTTAGGCATAAACGTTACATTTTGCGCCACAACTTCATGTTTGCTGCGCTTTTGACCATCTTCCGTTTCCCAACGGCGTTGCTGGAGACGACCATCGACAATCGCTCCGTCCCCTTTGCTCAAATATTGACCACAATGTTCGGCTTGTCGGCCAAACACCACAATATCCACATAGCACACCTCTTCCTTGGGTTCATCAGCCTGCTTATAGCGTCGATTCACCGCGAGAGGAAAATTCACAACAGGCGTGCCACTTGGAGTGTATCGAAGTTCAGGGTTTCTCGTCAGATTCCCAATAAGAATGACCTTATTGAACCCGGTCATCTGCCGACCCTACTCCAACTTTTTCATGTTCTTCATTTTCTGTCGTTTCCGTTGAATCAGCTGACGTCTTGACCTGGTCAGGTTGAATTTCCACTGTCAGAAATTTCATAATCCCATCTTCCATGCGGTGAAAACGTTCCAACTCACTCACAGCATTCCCTTTTCCCTCAAATTGAATAATGAGGTACGTTCCTCGTCGCTCATGCTGAATATCGTAGGCGAGCTTCTTTTTGCCTTCATTACTAATATTCAGTACCGAGGCCCCAGATCGCACTACAGTTTCTGTAATTTTTTCCGTCAACTTCGCTACCTCTTCGTCAGTTTGCGACGGAGACACAATACATACCGATTCATAGACTTTCATAGATTACCCTCAACAGGATCGCTTAGATAGTTAGGTCTATTCAGGAGGACAAGGGATGAAAAGTATCACAGGTGAAAAGAGAGAGTCAAACAATGATAAATGGAAAGACCCAACAAGTTAAAAGACTATTCCTCACCCAAGTTATGGAGGAAGCATGATAATTTGAAGATTCAGTTTGGACTTTTCCTATCATTCTCCAAATACCACTAAAAACCATGTTCATGCTTCTGCCTCTGGTTTTTGCTGAACATTGAATTGATTCATTGCTGCTTCAGGCCCGTTCAGAACCAGTACCTCAAGCGCATCAACCGCTCTTGAGAGAACCGCTTCCAATGAGGCAACTTCAGAGGAAGAAAACGGTGAAAGCACATAATCAGCAACATTAATATCAGGAGGGGGATGTCCAATACCAACTTTTAAGCGAGTAAACTGATCTGACTTTGAATAGGATAAAATTGAACGGATGCCATTATGCCCACCCGCACCCCCTCTCATCTTGATCCGCAATGTCCCAAAACTCAAATCTAAGTCATCATACACAACGACCAGATCACGGATCGAAACTTCGTCACGAAGAATAAGGTTCTCAATGACGACCCCGGTTTGGTTCATCCAGGTTTGAGGAAGTACAAGCTCGACATCATGCGAGTCAATTGCTCCGACTCCCTGAAGAGCCTGAGTCCCCTGCTTGAAAGGAATATGCTGTTTTGCGCCAAAACGTTCAACAACCATTCGTCCCACATTGTGACGAGTCGCTGAATACTGTGCTCCAGGATTACCAAGGCCAATGATACACAACAAAAGCTACTTCTTGGCCTCCTTCGCCTTACTTTCCCCTTTCGCATCCCCCCCGGTAGTAGGTGCGGCTTCCGCTTTATCTTTATCAGCCCCCTCAGCCTTGGGCTCGGCTTGGCCTCCCTCTTCAACCTCACGAGATAACAGAGCTTCAAGTTTTGCCTCAGAAATCTTGGCAACGACATGCGTGACCATTAACTCTTCGTCATCTAAAACCTTTACTCCCTCAGGAACAACAACATCTTTTACGTGAAAGCCATCACCAATGTTCAAATTTGAAGTATCAACTTCTATATGATCAGGAATTTGAGCCGGAAGACATTCAATATGAAACTCACGGAGTACATTTTGGAGAACTCCGCCCTCCTTCACGCCAATTGGCGTCTCTCCCATGATCGTCACTGGTACTTTGACACGAAGCGGTTTATCCATAGAAACTTCAAAGAGATCAACATGTAGAATTGTTCCGATAATTGGATCAAGTTGATAGTCTTGTAAAACCGCTACTCGTTGTTCTTGCTTCCCATCTCCCGTCACCTTGACGGTGAGGAGACCGGTGTGGCCAGTTTGAGAGAGAATGACATCTCTCGCCACTTTGGGTTCCATTGATAACAACAGAGATTGCCCACTTCCATACAACACCGCCGGGATTCTCCCTAAACGTCGCAATTCACGGGCCGGCCCTTTACCAGCTTTCTCTCGTCTCTCTACATTAATTTCAAATTTCATCGAAAATTCCTCACTTTGCTCGAGCTATAGACAATCAACGTTTCTCAATGGTCTTTTTTGCTACGAAATCTAATTTATACGAGTCTGGCTTCACCTAACGAATACCGTGAAATATCGTTTATACGAACAAGGAGGTAACGGACTCTTCACGATGAATCCTCAATATCGCTTCCCCCAATAACGGGGCCACCGACAAGGCACGAAGCTTGGAACATTGCTGATCTCTGCCATCGAGCGGAATCGTATTCGTTACCACAATCTCACTCAAACACGAGTTCTGCAGCCGATCAAGAGCAGGGCCGGACAACACCGCATGCGTGCACCCAGCAATGGCACTTACGGCTCCGTTATCAATACACGCTTGGGCTGTTTGTACAATAGTTCCAGCGGTATCAATCATATCATCCAACAACAGGACACGCTTTCCTTTGACTTCTCCAATAATATTCATCACCTCTGCCTTATTGGCCATCTCGCGCCGTTTATCAATTATCGCTAATGCCGCATCTATCCGTTTAGCAAAGGCTCGAGCCCGCTCTACGCCGCCAGCATCTGGGGATACGACCACAACATCTTCATAACCCTCTTTGGTGAAATGATCCAATAGCACTGGAGTCGCATAGAGATGGTCGACCGGAATATTGAAAAACCCCTGAATGGGGCCCGCATGAAGATCCATCGTCAAAATCCGTTGAGCCCCGGCAACGGTAAGGAGATCGGCCATCAATTTCGCGCTGATAGGCACTCGCGGTTGATCTTTTCGATCTTGTCGCCCATAACCGTAATAAGGAATCACAGCCGTAATTCTGGATGCGGAAGAACGCTTCACGGCATCCAACATAATCAGCAATTCCATAATTGACGTATTCACTGGAGCACAGCAGGATTGAATGAGGAACACATCGGCTCCTCGTACGTTTTCCTCAATCCGGACGTGGATTTCACCATCACTGAACGTGGTCACCATTGCCGCGCTGAGTTCTTGACCAACATACGCGGAAATTTCTTTGGCCAAAGCCAGGTTTGAATTTCCGGTGAATAATTTTAGGTCCTTAGGCATAAACACCCCTTACTGTCACAACGCAGCACACACCGACACACCCTTCCTTTGCGGAAAGATGGGAAAGCGTTGTACGTTAATTCGATTTTTATCAGATTGTCAACTGAGAATATTTCAAGACTGTTGAACATACACGAAATCAAAATACAGGTCTATTATGACCTAATTCTGATCGAGCGCAAGCCTCGTAGAACGTGTCGGCACACAAAACACTTGTAATTCAGGAGCATCTGTCATCTTATCCATGGCTTTCACGGCTGCTTGCTCTTCAGAAAACACCCCAAATACCGTCGATCCACTGCCAGACAATAGAGCAACTTCAGCCCCAAGCGAGCACAACTCTTCTTTGATCTCACCCAGTCGAGGAGTCGTGGGAAAGAGGGCAGGCTCAAAATCATTTTGAATGTACGGAAGAATATCTTGAAAGTCCAAAGCTTCTCTCTGATCAAGTATGGTTAACTCAGCAGAGAGCTGAGGTACTTGCGTTCGAGACTGCGCTATTTGCTGATACGCCCAACCAGTCTCGATCGGAAACCCAGGGTTCACCAACACAATCCATCGAGACCCGGAAACCCTAAGAGGAACCACTTCTTGCCCCCAACCACGAATCAGAGCCTGTGGCCCGTAGAAAAAAAATGGGACATCACTCCCCAGTTCAGCCCCAAGTACCGCCATCTCAGATAAAGACCATTGCAACTGAAACAGTTGCACAAGCCCATAAATAGTGGCAGCAGCATCACTACTTCCCCCACCTAATCCAGCCCCCATTGGAATATGTTTCTCTAAATGAATTGTAACGCCGGCATCAATCTCTGCCTTTTTCAAGACAAGCGCTGCTGCGCGATAGACAATATTGTCAACTCCCTGAGGAGCGCAACTCGGCTGACACTCCAGCTGAATGCCTTGACTAGAGCGCACGGTACGGAGAGACACATGGTCGAAAAGATCAACCGTCTGCATGATTGACCATATTTCATGGTAGCCATTAGGCAGACGCCCAAGGACCTTGAGGATCAGATTAATTTTGGCTGGAGCCTTGACCTGAACTTCGTGAACGTTAGACCCCAATGTCATACTCTTTTGAATGGTGACTTCGAAATATTCGCATCTAAATTAAGGAACCCATAGAAAACAACGGTAGATACATCGCCACAACCATGACACCAATTCCCAAGCCAATCAGAAGAATCACCATCGGTTCCAACAACGATGTTAACACCGTGACAGTTCGATCCATTTCCCGCTCATACAAATCAGCTATCTGCTCGAGCATCGAATCTAACGCGCCCGTGGACTCGCCAACACGAATCATATGCGTGACTAAAGGCGGAAAAATCGCGCATTGCGCAAGTGGCTGGGCAATCGTTTCACCTTCACGAATTTTTAGACGCACATGCTGTATCGCCTCCTCAACAACCAGATTGCCGGAGACTTTTCCCGCAATCATCAATCCTTCAAGGATCGGAACCCCACTATTCAACAACATTCCCAACGTGCGGGTAAATTGGACCACACTCGACTTCTGGAACAACCGGCTCACAAGAGGTGCCGTAAGAAGAAAAGCATCAACCGTCCTTCTTCCCTTCGACGTATGGTAGAGCCGTAATCCCGCAAGCACGAACACAACACACGATCCTCCTAACAGGAAGACATGTTCTTGAATCCAGACGCTCAAATCCAACACAATCTGAGTCAGCCAAGGCAATGTGTCACCGAATTCGATAAACATTTGATCAAATAACGGCACCACCCACATGAGCATAAACAAGAGAACCAGACATGCGACTCCCAGTAACGTCACAGGATATGCCAATGCAGAGAGAATCCGCCCCTTGAGCGTTGCCTGCCGTTCCATATAGGCCACCAAGCGAAGCAATAATTCATCCATCATGCCCGTGGTCTCGCCCACTTCAATCATGTTGACATAGAAATCATTAAAAACTCGCGGGTACTTTCGGAAGGACTCAGCTAACCCCACTCCTCGCTCAATATCTTGATGAACACCACTTAAAATGTGCCGAAGAGGCGGACTTTCAGAATGTCGAGACAGCATCCCGAGACATTCAAGAAGTGGAATACCGGCTTTAAGCATTGTGGCAAATTGTTGCGTAAATGATAAGAGGTCTTGAGCTTTAACTCTGGTCGTTCCAAGGTCTTCTATCCATTGATTCCAATTCATGAAACCAGCAGATTTCTGATGCATATGTGTAATTAATACTTGGCGTTGTCGTATTACGGAAACTGCGGTTTTGGCATTTTCCGCAATAACCTCCCCTTGGACCATTTGACCGCCTGGGCTTTTCCCTGTGTACGTAAAAACGGCCATATCATCTGCCTATGACAAACGCACTCCGTTAATGAATAAAAGACGTGCGAACATAACCATTGACTCAGTGAGATCGAAGATGAGTCAGGCGACCGCCCAGCATGCGCTCTCCCCCGGAGCGATCGAGTAAACGCGACAGTTCTTCAGGCTGAGGAGTCGAAGCCAATGCAGCCTCCGCCGTAATCATTCGACGTCGACAAAGATCCGCAAGCGCTTGATTCATGGTTTGCATCCCATGCTTGGCCTGCCCCGTTTGCATCATTGAATATATTTGATGAATTTTATCTTCTCGAATTAAATTCCGGATTGCAGGCGTGGGCACCAAAACTTCAATAGCCAGCACCCGCCCCCGACCAGTGGCACTGGGAATCAACCGTTGCGAAATGACGCCCTCTAACACCATGGAAAGCTGCGCTCGCACTTCATCTTGCTGATGAGGAGGATGGGCAGAAATCAGTCGATTGAGAGTTTGGATAGCCGAATTGGTATGGACGGTCGCAAGAGTCAAATGACCTGTCTCTGCCACCGTCAACGCCGCATGAATAGTATCAAGATCGCGTAACTCGCCTAGACACACAACGTCAGGGTCCTGACGCAGGATTCCTTTTAATGCGGTATGAAAATTCGTTGCATCAGTGCCGATTTCTCGTTGTGTGACAAGCGATTTTTTCTGGACATACAGAAACTCGACAGGATCTTCAAGTGTCACAATATGAGCAGACCGGACTCGATTCACGTCATCAATCATGGCCGACAGCGTCGTACTTTTTCCACTTCCCGTAGGTCCGGCAACTAGGAGTAGCCCCTGTGGCTTGCTCATTAAGTCCGATAACACAGGGGGAAGATCCAACTCTTCAAAGGAAGGAGCGCGGTGAGGAATGACTCGTAACGCTATAGCCGTTGAGCCACGCTGTGTATACAGGTGACACCGAAACCGTCCATGCGGCTCCATGGTGAACGAACAATCAACTTCTTTGTGTTGAGTGAGGTGCGCCTGCTGTTCATCCGTTAGCAGTTCCTTCAGGTAGAGCTGAACGTCTTGATTGGTCAGTGGCGGGCCTTCAAGAGATTGCAAGTGCCCATCGACACGAATACGCGGAAGACTTCCCACAGCAAGATGAAGATCCGAGCCTGTACGATCGACTACTATTTGACAGAGATCTTGAAGCGTTCGCATAGAATATTCTCAATACTTATCGTTCGTTGTCCGCATCAGTGGCAACCAACACTTCACCCACCGAAGTTATTCCTAATTGTATTTTCTGTAAGCCACTTGCCCGCAAAGATGTAAACCCCGAACGCCGTGCACAAGCTTTCAGCTCATGAACCGGAGCACGTTGAAGAATCCGGTCATGCAATTCTTCAGACAGAGAGAGGACTTCAAGGATCGCCACTCTTCCCTTGAAACCGGTACCATGACAATGAAGACACCCTCGCCCCCGCATCGGCCTTACACCGTCTGCCTCTTCGTTGCTAAACCCTAATAACGTTAATTGATGACTAGACATCGAATCCGGTTCTTTACAGGACTCACAGATTTTTCGAATAAGTCGCTGAGCGATAACCAGAGAAAGAGCGGACGAGACAAGGAAGGGTTCAATCCCCATGTCGACTAATCGTGTCACAGCCTGCGGAGCATCAGTCGTATGCAATGTGGAGAGAACACGGTGACCAGTTAACGCTGCCTGCACCGCAATATTTGCGGTTTCCTGGTCACGAATTTCTCCGACCATCATGACATCGGGGTCTTGTCGAAGAAAAGAGCGAAGTCCAGCAGCAAAGGTCAGTCCAATTTCTTCCTTAGTTTGAAGTTGATTGATGCCTGACAATTGATATTCAACAGGATCTTCGACCGTGACAATATTCACGCTGGGTGAATTAAGAAATTGAAGAGCAGAATAGAGTGTCGTCGTTTTGCCACTTCCCGTAGGCCCAGTGACTAAAATCATCCCATGCGGATCTTCCAATGCCGACATCACTCTCGCAAGACTCTCTGCATCAAACCCCAATTGCGTGAGATCCAAATTAAGATTTGATTGGTCAAGAATCCTCAAAACAGATTTTTCCCCGTAAAAACAAGGAAGAATCGAGACACGGACATCGTAGTCTCGGTTGCCAGACCACGTCACTTTCATACGGCCATCTTGCGGGAGCCGCCGTTCTGCAATATTCAAGTTTGACATGATTTTGATCCGGGCAGTTATGGCCCGATGGACATTTTTCGGAAGATGCATCACTGTACGCAACACACCATCTAAACGAAATCGGACACGAACAAAAGCCGCATACGGTTCGATATGAATGTCACTGGCTTCCGC
>BQIX01000092.1 GCA_021604145.1 Nitrospirales bacterium | reverse complement strand
ATTGACTGCTGAATTTGGGTTTGAGGTTAAAGGTTTTACCCTTGGATTCCTCGGACTCATTTTCTGTATGAGCGGTCTGTCTGCGCTGATTTATCAAGTTGCCTGGCAGCGAATTCTCGTTCTTCATAGTGGTGTTGGCATGTACTCGATTGCAATGGTTGTTGCGGCGTTTCTATCAGGCCTAGGCATTGGAAGTTATTGGGGGGGAGTGCTCAGCAAGCAGTGCTCACAACTTGCGGCACTTCGTGCCTTTGCGTTTCTAGAGTTGGGTGTTGGAATATTTGCGTGGGTTAGTCCGTACTTGTTTTATGATCTTCTCTATCAACAGTATCCATATCTCTTTTCGAATCTATGGCGTGCTGGGGTTGTCCATTTCCTACTTTTACTTCTTCCAACAATCATGATGGGTATGTCCCTGCCGTTTATGACGAGAGGCGCAGTTTTTGATACCACAATAGCCTCCAAAACCATAGGATTTCTTTATGGGATCAACGTGCTTGGTGCTTCCTTGGGGGCATTATTGACCCCGTGGGTCTTTATTCGTTTGTTTGGGATTGACGGTGCCATCAATATTGGGTCAGCCAGTAATATTTTGGCGGGTGTCATTGCCCTTATTGTTGGAAGTTATGCTGTTCCAATTGCTCAAGTTCGTCAAGATGTCAAGAAGGATGATGCGTATCCTACAGGGATCAAACCTGAGGCGAGTCATCCATTCGGCTTATGGCTGATGTTGTATACATTGAGCGGGTTTGTGGCCGTTTCTTTGGAAATCGTCTGGTTTCGTCTGATTGATGTGGCTGTGAAGTCATCTGCGTTTACATTTGGAACCGTGCTGTCAATCTTTCTGCTTGGTCTTGGAATTGGTAGTCTCGCGGGCGGGTCATTGGCTTTGCGTGTTCGTCAGCCTTTGAAGATGTTTCTGGTTTTCCAATGTATTCTTTTGATTTATACTGGGTTGGCCGTTTCGCTCCTTGTTTTTTTTCCTCCAGACTGGCCAGTATATCATAAGCTTATCACCTATTGGTTAGATGCTGAAGGTACGCCGCTTGGTCCGGATGCGTTTAGAACGCATTTTCGAAGAATCGTGAGTTTGTATATTGGATTGCCCGTTTTTCTCTATGGCATTCCGACATTGCTGATGGGGTTGTGCTTTGGCATTTTGCAGCGTGCGGTACAGGATGATCCTCGGAGTAGTGGATTTAAAGTTGGTCTGTTGCAGGCTGGCAACATTGTGGGAAATGTCCTAGGCAGCTTGGTTGCCGGACTTCTCCTGATTAATGTCTTGGGTACCGCGGCATCGCTCAAATTTTTGCTAGCTGTTGGGCTTCTCTTTGTTGTCTTGGGAATAATGTTTTATGGATCTCGAGGAGTATTTAGTCTCGCTGGTGGAGTATTAATACTTCTTCTGTTTGCCATGCCCAATGGTAGCCAGCTATGGCATCGGCTTCATGGTCTGACAGACATGAATGCACTGATTAAAGAGGATGCGATTGGCGTGGTGGCGATCAGTCCCAAAGAAGACGGGGCTTACCGTCTCACGATTAATGGTAAGTCTCATAGTTATTTGCCGTATGGGGGTATTTCTGCTCTGAATGGCGCAAGTCCAGCTCTGATACATCCCTCTCCAAAAGAAATTGCCACGATTGGACTTGGGACGGGGACGACAGCTTGGGCGGCGGGGTGCAGAGATGTGACAACAAACATTACTGTATATGAAATTGCCGCGATGGAGAAAGTGTTGATCGATCAGATGGCGTTGGAACAATCTACCCCCAAGTTAGCCAAACTCCATGAATTTCTTGCTGACTCCCGCGTCAATATCATTTTTGCCGATGGAAGAAATGCTTTGGCGCTTGATGACAAGCAATATGACTTGATTGAGGTCGACGTCCTTCGGCCATGGAGCGCTTATAGCGGTAATCTTTATTCGTTAGAATTTTATACGCTTCTCGCCAGTAAGCTAAAGCCTGGTGGACTGGTTCGGAGTTGGGCGTTGGGCGAGCGAAATCTTCAGGCTTTTCGCTCGGTCTTTCCGTATTTTATTGAGCTCAAGCCGGGGCGCATACTTGGTTGGAGCTTCGATGCGACTGCCCTTATTGGGAGTAATGACCCGATTCCATTGGAGGTGGAGCAATGGTTGGCCCGGCTGGCTGTTCCTCACGTGCAAAAGTACCTTGGCGAGGAAATTACGCAGCAGATGTCGAGTATGTTAAAAACTGCTCAGGTTCCATCATCGTCGCCCAATTCTATGGTGAAACCGAATCGTGACCTCTTTCCACGCAACGAGTTCCGCACACCTTCCCATCTGTAGGTGTTGGTTTTGTTATGCGTATGGTGTTCAACGAAAGGGGCAATCCAAAACCCCAATGTGGGATGTATTCACCATTTGGGGTTTGAACCTTTGAGGGCAATGTTTTGTCAATGCGAGTATATATTGCAAGCCAAATGGGTCGAGCGCGACGAGTATATTCCTATGTTCAGGCCGTGTATCAGCATCGGGTGGCTCAAACATCAGCCCAGCAAATTCCACAAAGAATACGAGTGTTTCTTCAGGCATGTTCTAGGATTTTTTACGATCGAAAAAAAGTTCTGTGCTATCCAGACAGGCCTCAGTCTCTCTTTGTTATTTCTCAGATCTTTCTTTCCTTGGGACTTCACATCACGACTGATCCCTCAGAGCCATGTGAGGTTGCGATTCAATGGCACAATACCATTGGTACCGGTAACCCAATTTTTCCTTCTGAGCCAACTTTGGAGGCTCTTGCACGGAATCGGCCTGACATACCGATTTTGAATATGCATTGTCGTGACGTGAGTAAAACCCGTGTGAGTCAAGTATTCGAAGAAGTCTTTGGCTATTCTCTCTCAGTTGATCCAAGGACATTTTATGGGAAATGTGTCATGAAATCAGACTGGAATGGACTGCATTTGGGGGAAGTCATTGACTGCCCGAGGGAGAATCTGAGGGAGAATTTTGTCTATGAGAAGTTGATTCATAATGAGGTTGAAGATGGCTTAGTTGAAGATATGCGCGTCCCAATATTTCAGAATATGATTCCTTTTGTCTATTTAAAGTATCGGCCCGTTCAGGATCGTCTTGTGGATCGAAAACATACATTGTCAAAAACCGTCATGGCGAATGTTTCCGATGTGCTGACTGAAGAGGAAGTCGCGAAGATCAATGCATTTTGCAAAAATATGAGACTCGATTACGGAGAAATTGATGTTCTTCGAGATCGAACCGATCAGCGTATTTACATTGTGGATGTGAATAACGATCCAGCTGGTCCTCCTTCACCGATCAGTGGCCATCCTGTTCCGATAGCCATTGTTCAGTTGTCCCAGGCTTTCGAAGAAACGTTTTTAACGGTCTAGTGGCTGAATCTGTCTTGATGATATGCCCAAATATGTCCGTCTCGTGAGTCTATTTTTTCGTGGGAGATAATCAAGGGGGAATGTTTTGCCTGTATACGAAGTTCTCACTATTGAAAATGAATGTGGGTGATGAATTTCACGTATTAATACAATGTACAATTCTCAGTGTGTAGGAAACGGTCAACTAAAGCAGAAGGGGTAGGAGCACGTGAGGCTTATTAGCGGAATTCAGCGACGAGTGAATTATGTTCTGCGGGAAAGTGAAACGTGGTGGAGAAGCCATCCTACGGCAATTGCCATAAAAACAAGACTTGGTATTCCAGCGAGATTCCACAGTCCGGCACGAACCGTGTTAGAGAATACGATTATTCCGTATTATGCCGCTCAAGGTTCTCATTCACGGATGCTATTTGTGGGAGTTGATTGGTATACGAAGCATTATGAGAAACTCTTTAAGCATTATGATGCCTATTGGACTATTGACCCTGACCCAAATCAGGTTCGTTGGGCAGGGAAGAATCACATCGTTGATTTTTTTGAAAATCTCAATCAATACTTTGACCCTGAGTATTTTGACGTCATTGTTTGCAATGGAGTGTTGGGGCACGGGTTAAACGATCGAGAGCCTGTTGAAAAAGCTTTCGATGTTTGCTTCTCTTATATGCGTCCTGGAGGGACATTCGTCCTTGGGTGGGGAGGTTCCCCTGAGTTGCTATCTTTTCCTCTTGAGGAATCTGAGAGTCTCCGTCGTTTTACGCCGTTTGAGTTTCCTCCATTGGCTAGCTCTCGCTACAGTACGAAGCCAGAGTATCAATATGTCTTTCAATTCTTCGCAAAATCATGTTGACTATAAGGGTGATGTGATGCGAGATCGTGATGTGGTAGTTTGATGATGAGTTCAGACATAACGAAGAATGCTATATTGGTTGTCGCGCATCCAGATGATGAAATTCTTTGGTTTAGTTCAATTTTATTAGAGATGGATCATGTGGTGCTGTGTTATCTGGGTGAATTGGTCAACCCCGAATTTGGTCTACAACGAAAACAGATTCTTCCTGACTACCCGCTGAAACAGAAAATGTCGTGTTTAGAACTTGTGTCGCTCGGACTCTCACGTCCAAGGAATTTTCTCAATCCGAAATTTTCTGAATATGGAATAGAGTTTACTGACAACAAGGGTGTTGATAGGAAATTCACTGAGCACTACGAAGAGAACTATCGCTTACTCCGAAATCAGCTAGCTCACGTTCTGGTTGGATATCAGCACGTGTTTACGCACAACCCTTGGGGGGAGTATGGCCATGAAGAGCATGTGCAGGTCTATCGTGTAATCCAAGAACTCCAAAAAGATCTTGGCTATACAATTGTGTATTCCAATTATTGTAGTAATCGAACCGTACATTTGACGAGCCTGTTGGTCAATGCGTGTGAAGCGGGTTCTCGGCCTACAGATCAGAAGATAGCTCGGGAAATATTGGATGTGTATGAGCGAACCAACACCTGGACCTGGTATGCCGATTGGCAGTGGCCGGCACAAGAGACATTTTTCCAAGAAATGTCTTCCGACAATACGGGTATGAGTTCTGGAGCACTTCTGCCGGTTAATATGATTGTCATGCCAGATCTGCCTCCTCTGCCGGTGATTTCTGAATCGCGAGCGAGACGGTTAAGGCGGTTCTTGGGAGTATAAGGTACCGTGAAGAGTTATGGGGGTGATGGATGGGTTGAATCAAATTTGAAGTTGTGAACGTTTCACAGATCAAAGATTCGTAGTGAGGGATATGATGAAAGCTGTTATTTTAGCTGGAGGATTAGGTTCAAGGTTAATGGAAGAAACGGTCCTTCGCCCAAAGCCTATGGTGGAAATCGGTGGAAAGCCAATTCTTTGGCATATCATGAACATTTATGCCGCCTACGGTATCGATGAATTTATTGTTGCACTAGGCTACAAGGGGCAGTACATCAAGGAATATTTTCTGAATTATTACGCGAATGACAATGATATTTCTATTGACCTGGGCACTGGGAAAACGACCATACATGATGGCAATCAAACGAACTGGAAAGTTCACCTTGTCGATACGGGACTTCATACCTTAACCGGAGGTCGTTTAAAGAGATTGAAGCCGTGGTTGACTGAGAATGAACCTTTTCTCTTTACGTATGGCGATGGAGTCGCGGACCTTGATATACGAGCTCTAGTGGAATTTCATCAATCGCATGGAAAGCTTGCGACGGTGACGACGGTACACGCTCCCGCTCGTTTTGGGAGAATGGTATTTGAAGGAAGCGCCGTATCGAGTTTCAATGAGAAAGTGATCGGAGACGAAGGCTGGATTAATGGGGGATTTTTTGTCCTCCATCCCGCCGTCATTGATTTTATTGCCGGTGATGAAACGATTTGGGAGCGAGAGCCAGTTGAACAGTTGGCATATAAGGGGCAATTGATGGGATTCAAACATCAAGGATTTTGGTCATGTATGGATACACTGAAAGAAAAGACGATGTTGGAAGAGCTGTGGAGTTCTGGCCAAGCGAAATGGAAAGTGTGGTCGTGAGCATATGAATGTTCGCTTATAGATGTCGAGTTGAGAATCGAGGACTAGAGAATGGAGGTATTTGAGTATTGATTTATCATAAGACTTCACTTGATGATGCCTTGGTTCTTGAGCTTGAAAAGATAGAAGATGAGCGAGGATTTTTTGCTCGCACGTGGTGTAAGGATGAATTCAACTCACTTGGGTTGGAAGTAAGTCTTGCGCAGTGTAGTGTGTCTTTCAATCATAAAAAAGGAACGTTACGTGGTATGCATTTTCAGCTCCCTCCCTATGCTGAAACGAAATTGGTGCGTTGTACCCATGGGAGTATCTTTGATGTAATTATTGATCTCCGGGCATCATCTCCGACCTATCGAAAGTGGACGGGAGTCAAACTTTCCTCTGGAAATCGTCTGATGCTTTATATTCCGCAAGGATTTGCACATGGGTTTCAGACATTAGAAGATCAGAGCGAAGTCTTGTATTTTATCTCTAAACCATACAGTCCGGAGTCGGCCGGTGGGATATGTTGGAATGATCCTTTTTTTCAGGTTGACTGGCCACAAGAATCGAGTCGAACAATTTCTGCCAAAGACCAGAGCTGGCCTCCCTACCATCAGGGACAGATTCCATGGTTTCAATAAAGACTGTTAGCAGTCAAGAATATTGGCAGTTGGTGTGGAATGTGAGGTACAGACCCGCGAATAAATTTCATTGGGAGTTTCTCTCTACTGCAGGTCTGTTTCCGGTTACGAGTTCCATGAGAATTAAAACGTTAAAGGAGCAAGTCTGAACGTTACTGAAAAACACTGTTCCCCTCATTGTTCGAGATGTAGAAATTTTAGTATCAAGTGGTCTTCCTGGGCGTTTCAACGTTTGTCATTAAGATGAATGCTAATAGGCGAATGAGAGATCTTTGAAATTACTTCGAATTGGGAGCCTTGTAAATTATGACAGCTACAGTGAGCGGGTGCCGTTTCTGTGAACATCCGTTAACGCATACGTTTGTCGATCTTGGGATGTCTCCATTAGCCAATTCCTATATTCAGGCACATCAGTACAATAAGATGGAGCCGTTCTATCCGCTCCATGTCTATATTTGCGAAAACTGTCTTTTAGTCCAGTTGGAGGAGTTTGAAAAAGCTTCAAATATTTTTAGCGACTATGCGTACTTTTCATCGTATTCAGATTCATGGCTTCAGCATGCACAACGTTATGTTGATATGATGGCTGAACGATTTGCCTTCGGAACGCAAAGCCAGGTCATTGAAATTGCAAGTAATGACGGGTATTTGCTCCAATACTTTCAAGCGAAAGGTGTGCCGGTTATAGGTATTGAGCCGGCTTCCAATATTGCCAAAGTTGCATCAAAAAAAGGAATTCCCACCATTGAGAAATTTTTTAATATTGAGACGGCACGTGAACTTGTAGCGCAGGGAAAGCAAGCCGATTTGTTAATTGGCAATAATGTGTTGGCTCATGTGCCAGCGCTTAATGATTTTGTGGCAGGCATCAAAATAGTTTTGAAGCCACACGGCATTGTCACGATGGAGTTTCCCTATATCTTAAGGTTAATCGATGAGCAGCAGTTTGACACCATTTACCATGAGCATTTCTCTTATTTTTCCTTTTACACGGTTGAACGAATCTTTGCCAAACATGGGTTGACACTATTCGATGTTGAAGAGGTGACAACTCACGGCGGTTCGCTGCGCATTTTTGGACGACATGCCGAAGACGCAGGATTTACCGTAAGCGAAAATGTTCATTCGCTCAAGCGAATGGAAGCGCGCGAGGGACTGCAAGCTCTCCCAAAGTATTTGTCGTTTGTGAAAGCTGTTCGGGAGACCAAATGTCAGATTCTTGAGTTCTTGATCACGGCAAAGCGCGAAGGGAAAACGGTCGTGAGTTATGGTGCCCCCGCGAAGGGGAATACTCTCTTGAATTTCTGTGGAGTCGGAAAAGACTTTATTGACTATACGGTGGATCGAAGTCCTCAAAAGCAGGGCTGTTTATTGCCAGGAACGCATATACCGATCTTTCATCCAGATAAAATTACTGAGACGAAACCTGATTATGTATTGATTCTTCCCTGGAATATCAAAGATGAAGTCATGAGTCAAATGAAACATATTCGTGATTGGGGTGGACAATTTGTAACTCCCATTCCAGAGGTGAAGGTCTATCCGTAAGTGTGTATGTGTGACACGATTGGAAACCGGACTTGATGAATATTCACGGACATGACTTATATAAGCTGGTTGAGGAGTTGTATCCCATCTGTCGGAGCATTACGGGAAATGGTGTCCGTCAAACTCTTAAAGCACTTGAATCTCATATCCCGCTTTCGATACAGGAAGTGCCAACAGGAACTCCGGCGTTCGATTGGAGGGTGCCCAAAGAGTGGAACATTCATGATGCCTATATTAAGAATATGTCTGGTGAACGAATCATTGATTTTCATCATTCGAATTTACATGTCATGAGTTATAGCGTCCCGGTGAAAGGCACGCTCCCTTTGGCCGAATTAAAGGCGCACCTCTATACCTTGCCCGAGCATCCGGATTGGATTCCCTACCGGACCTCCTACCATAATGAACAGTGGGGATTTTGCCTGACTCATCAGCAATTTTTAGGACTTCATGATGAAGAGTATGAGGTGTGTATTGACTCCACGTTGGAAGATGGCTCTCTGACCTATGGAGAATATTACCTGAAAGGTCAGGTCGTTGATGAGGTGCTGATTTCATGTCATATCTGTCATCCATCTTTGTGCAACGATAATTTGTCAGGGATTGCGGTGGCCACATTTTTAGCTAAATATCTTGCAACCCGAGAAAGACGGTATTCCTATCGGTTTGTCTTTTTACCAGGCACTATAGGGCCGATCACGTGGTTGGCGCGTAATGAGGATCGTGTCCACAAAATCAAGCATGGGCTCGTGTTAGCCTTGCTTGGTGATTCTGGTGCCATCACGTATAAGCGGAGTCGTCAAGGTTTGGCGGAGATTGATCGAATAGTGTGCCAAGTTCTTCAGCAGTTTTCTGATCGACATACAGTCGTGGACTTCTCTCCCTACGGGTATGATGAACGACAATATTGTTCTCCAGGATTTAATCTTCCGGTGGGCAGTCTTATGCGAACCCCCAATGGACGTTTCCCTGAGTATCACACCTCTGCGGATAATTTGGAGTTTGTTAAACCCGCGTCTCTTGCAGATTCCTGGGAGAAATGCCGAATGATTCTCGAAACATTGGAGGGTAATAAAATCTACCTTAACCAAAATCCCAAATGTGAACCTCAATTAGGGAGGCGGGGTCTCTATCGAGCCATTAGTGGGCAAGCAGAGCGAGCACAACATGAGATGGCGATGTTTTGGGTATTAAATCTTTCCGACGGACAACATTCTCTTTTAGATATTGCTGAGCGCGCGGATATTCCATTTATGACCATAAAAGATGCGGCTGATAGATTGGAGGCTCACCAATTATTGAAGGAAGTGTCGACAGAAGTGTCATGATTGCCGGATTAGGTTGCGAATGTGAGATGACGAGGCCAAGTTTTTCGGGTTCACATATATGAAAAATTTATCAGGTCAGGTAGCCGTGATCACTGGGGCAAGCAGTGGAATTGGAAAAGCCATTGCCCTTTCACTCGCAGGGGAAGGCTTGACTCTGTGTTTGACTGGCCGAAGTACGACCTCACTCGAAACGGTTGCCGCACTGGCTCGTGAAACATCACCAAAGGTTTTATCGTATCCGGTCGATTTAGCTGATCAAGCCGAGTTCGATCGGTTTATTGAACAACTGAAGGCCGATGTTTCACACGTTAATCTGTTCATCCATTGTGCGGGTGTTTTGACGGTTGGTCGGATTAAGGCAATAGATATAGAGGAGTTGGATCTGCAGTATCGTATAAATGTTCGTGCCGCCTATGCCCTGACCAAAGAACTTCTACCACTAATCAAACATGGTGCTGGACAGATCGTCATGATGAATTCGAGTATCTGGCAGCACGCCCGTGCGGAATTGAGTCAATATGCCAGCATGAAATATGCCCTTAAAGCATTTACGGATAGTCTGAGGGACGAAGTGAATCAAGATGGTATCCGAGTTCTAAGTATGTTTCTCGGGCGAACGGCCACACCCATGCTCGCAGGGCTTCATCAACAACAGGGGACTCGATATATTCCTGAAGATCTCATTCAGCCGAGTGATATTGGTGAGATCCTCCTTCCCCTACTGATGTTGCCTAGTTCAGCTGAGGTAACGGATATCCACATACGACCCATGAAAAGTCCTAGACGTAAGTCGGCAAAATAGTTGACCCATTACTTTTTTAATTGTGAGAGGGTCATTCATCAATGGCTATTATGGTGGTAGAGGTATTGTGTGTGATGTTGATGACGAAGGGGCGTGTCTCAGAGGACGTAATGCAACCTAAATTTATTTACTATGATCAATAAATTGATCGAGGCAATGTTTAGGAAGGCTGCCGTACTGCTCGCGTGTCACGCGTCTAAATGCCAAAGTATAATTGCTCGAAAATTGTTGCCGCGTTTCGGTAATAATCCTCACAATATCAATATAGATTTGCCACGAAATATCATTAACCCTGATCGTATATTTCTCGGAAATGATATCTATTTTGGCCCAAATTCTTTACTGATTGCACTCACCGGATATCCAGGTTCTACGATGCAGCGTCCCGATGGAGAAGGGCCGAGTCAGTCATTCGAATCAAGAATTTCGATCGGGAATCGTGTCACTAGTACGGGCCAATTACAAGTGGCGGCGATGAGTGAAGTGATCATTGAAGATGATGTCATGTTTGCCACAAATGTGAATATTACTGATGGGTTTCATGGTTACACTCGTATCGATGAACCATATAAATATCAAAATATGATTCGAATTCAACCGATTAAGATTAAGCGTGGATGTTGGATTGGTCAAAATGTGGTGGTGTTTCCAGGCGTGACGATTGGTGAGATGAC
>BQIX01000091.1 GCA_021604145.1 Nitrospirales bacterium | reverse complement strand
GCGGAGTGGTGGAGGCCGATAATCAAAATACTGCGGGGCAGAACGTTGTCGTTTGAGTCGATCGCGTTTTTTTGTGGCCGTAATACGCTGGTCGGCTTGATCTAAGTCAATGGCGGTTCCGATATCATAGGCAAATATCGCAAAACAGGTACCTTTTTCAATATACATAGGTTGTGGTGTCGACATGGTGACGCATGATAGTAGATAGTGGGGCCGTGCCAGAGAATGCGTCATTCGATATCTCTGAACCATACCTCATGAGACGTTGTGGATCAATTCATCAATGGCCATGAATATCTAAGCTGAATAAGGGAGAGAGGCTACGCCCATGCTCGAAACTGCATATTCTAAAGCACAGTGTAGAGTCATTCATTATCAATAAATCTTCAAATGAGGAGAGACAGATGAAGGTGATCGAAATAGCGTTTACGGGATACCCGGTGACCGACATGCCTCGCGCACGACGGTTCTATGAAGGAGTTTTGGGTCTTGTCCCTTCATGGGTGAATGGTACGGAAGAAACGGCTTGGGTGGAGTACACAATCGGACAATCAGTCTTGGCGTTAAGTAATGTAGCCAAAGAATGGAAGCCTTCAGCTGACGGACCATCAGTCTCGTTAGAAGTTGATGATTTTGAGCAAGCGATACAAGAATTAAAAACTCATCACGTGACGTTTAGCATCGAAGCATTTGAAACCGAGGTCTGCCATATGGCGGTGATTGCCGACCCCGATGGCAACGGCCTCATTATCCATAAACGAAAATCATAGATTGGGGTGCCAAGGAGTTGTTTCTTATGAGACTTACCATAGAAAATCAGCTGTTCTGTGCTCGAATTTCATGGTAAAAATAGAAGGTCATGATCAAACATCAGGGCATCCTGTCCATAATCAACGCGGTTCTTCAACGGAGCAGAGTCGGTGAGGTGATGGAGTCGGGGAATTCTCTACCCCTTATCTAAGTGAGCTTACCCGGGGATGTCGAGGCATGACAAAGACTGAAGCGCAAACCCGGGTAGAACTCATTGACAAACGGCTGGAACAGTCCGGTTGGAATGTCAAAGACCCCACGCAGGTAATTGAGGAATTTGATATTGGGACATTTCTACCTGAAACAGTTGCTGAGCCCCGCATGTCTTATGGGAGCCACCAGTTCAGTGATTACGTCCTGCTAGGGAAAAATGGGAAACCCCTAGCTGTGGTGGAAGCCAAGAGAACAAGCAAAGATGCCGCGATCGGCCGCGAACAGGCTAAGCAATACTGCTTCAACATTCAGAAACAAATCGGTGGGGAATTACCCTTTTGTTTCTATACCAATGGCCTCGAAACCTACTTTTGGGATCTCGACAATTTCCCACCTCGTAAAGTCGTGGGCTTTCCCACCCGCGATGACCTTGAACGATTCCAATACATTCGCCGCAACCGCAATCCCCTAACCCAAGAACTCATCAACACCACTATTGCGGGCCGCGACTATCAGATTCGCGCCATTCGTGCCGTATTGGAAGGGATTGAACAAAAGAAGCGAGACTTTTTGCTGGTCATGGCCACCGGCACTGGGAAGACCCGCACCTGTATTGCCATGATCGATGCACTCATGCGGGCTGGCCACGCAGAAAAAACGCTCTTTTTGGTCGACCGCATCGCACTCAGAGAGCAGGCATTGGCCGCCTTCAAAGAGCACTTACCTAACGAACCGCGCTGGCCAAATGTGGGGGAAAAACTCATCGCCAAGGATCGACGCATTTATATCGCCACCTATCCCACCATGCTCAACATCATCAGGGATGAGACGCAACACCTATCACCACACTTCTTTGATTTCATTGTGGTGGATGAAAGCCATCGCTCAATCTATAACACCTACGCCGAGATCCTCGACTATTTTAAAACCACCACACTTGGGCTCACCGCCACACCGACCGACATTATTGACCACAACACATTCAAAATTTTCCATTGCGAGGATGGTCTTCCGACCTTCGCCTATACCTACGAAGAAGCCGTCAACAATGTGCCACCCTACCTCTGCAATTTTCAGGTCATGAAAATTCAGACCAAGTTCCAAATGGAAGGCATCAGCAAACGCACCATCTCACTGGAAGACCAGAAAAAACTGCTGCTGGAAGGCAAAGAAATCGAAGAGATTAACTTTGAAGGCTCTCAGCTGGAAAAGCAGGTCATCAACAAGGGCACCAACGCACTGATCGTGAAAGAGTTCATGGAGGAGTGCATCAAAGACCATAACGGCGTTCTGCCGGGGAAAACGATCTTTTTTTGTTCGTCCATGGCCCATGCCCGACGCATCGAGGAAATCGTTGACAAACTCTATCCGCAATACAACGGCGAGTTAGCCAAGGTACTAGTCTCGGATGACCCACGTGTCTATGGCAAGGGCGGCCTGCTGGACCAGTTCACCAACAACGATATGCCTCGTATCGCCATCAGCGTGGATATGTTGGATACTGGTATCGACATACGCGAGATCGTCAATCTCGTCTTTGCCAAGCCGGTCTACTCCTATACCAAGTTCTGGCAAATGATTGGCCGCGGCACCCGCCTACTGGAAACCAGCAAACCCAAGCCCTGGTGTATCGAAAAAGACGTATTCCTGATTCTGGATTGCTGGGACAACTTCGAATACTTCAAGCTTCGGCCCAAAGGCAAAGAGCTGAAACCGCAATTGCCTTTGCCCGTCCGACTCTTCGGCCTACGACTCGACAAAATCGAAAAGGCCATCGATGGCAACCATCTGGACATTGCCGAGCGCGAAATCACCAAACTGCGCAAACAAATCACTGAACTCCCACAAAGCTCGGTTGTGATTAAAGAAGCTGCCTCCGCCTTGCATCGGCTTGAGGAAGAAAACTTCTGGATCACCCTCAACCATCAAAAGCTGGAATTCCTGCGCGCCGAAATCAAACCGCTCTTCCGCACCGTTTCTGAAGCGGACTTCAAGGCCATGCGCTTCGAAAAAGACTTGCTGGAATTCTCACTAGCCCGATTGAACGAAAACAAGGAGCAGGCCGATACCTTAAAAGAAGGCCTCGTTGAACAAATCAGCGAACTCCCGCTCAGCGTGAATTTCGTCAAAGCAGAAGAGTCACTCATTCGAGCCGCCCAAACCAACCAGTACTGGGCAAAGGCCGATGAAGACGCGCTGGATGAATTGACCGCCAAACTCGGTCCCTTGATGAAATTTCGCGAGCGAAACCTCACCGGGACGGGACCCGTCCACCTCGACCTGACCGACACCCTGCATTTCAAAGACCGGGTGGAATTCGGCCCACAGCACGAGGCCGTCAGTATCAGCCGCTACAGGGAAATGGTGGAAGCTCTCATTAATGAATTAACCGAACACAACCCCATTCTTCTAAAAATCAAGAATGGCCAAGAGATCAACCCCAAGGAAGCCGACGAACTCGCCGAACTGTTGCACGCGGAACACCCACATATCACCGAAGATCTACTACGCCAAGTGTATAAGAATCGCAAAGCACGGTTTATTCAGTTTATCCGCCACATCCTGGGCATCGAAATCCTGAAAAGCTTTCCGGAAACGGTCGGCGAGGCCTTCGAGCAATTTATTCATCAACACACCAATCTCAGTAGCCGACAACTGGAATTTCTCAATCTCTTGAAAAACTTCATCATCGAACGGGAAAAGGTAGACAAGAAAGACCTGATTAACTCACCGTTCACCGTGATTCACCCACAAGGGATTCGCGGCGTGTTCAGCCCGACAGAAATTCACGACATCTTGCAACTGACTGACCAACTGGTCGCATAAGGCACCAATTCGGTGAACCAGATATTTTTAAGGAATTCAACCCATGCTGCAAAATAATCCCGAACTCAGAAGCAAGATTGACCAACTCTGGAACAAGTTCTGGAGTGGCGGCATTTCCAATCCGCTCACCGCCATCGAGCAGATCACCTATCTCCTGTTCATGAAACGGCTCGATGAACTAGACCAAAAGAAGCAGGCCGATGCCGAATGGACGAAGGAAAAATATATTTCCAAATTCGAAGGGACATGGATTCCCCCAGAATATCGCGCCAAATTACGCAACGATGACACCAAAAAAGAATCCGCCAAAAAACTCGCTGACGGAAAAATGTATGAAATCGAAAAACGCACCCTGCGGTGGAGCGAGTTCAAGCGTATGCAAGCCGAGGACATGCTCCAACATGTCCAAACCAAGGTTTTCCCCTTCCTTCGGGATATGAACGGGGCGGAATCCAACTTCACGCACCACATGAAAAACGCCGTATTTATCATCCCCAAACCGGCCTTGCTGGTAGAAGCAGTGAAGACGATCGACGAAATCTTCGAGATCATGGGAAAAGACTCGGAGGAAAAAGGTCAAGCCTTTCAGGATATCCAGGGTGATGTCTATGAAATGCTCCTTTCCGAAATTGCCACGGCTGGCAAGAATGGCCAGTTCCGCACCCCACGCCACATCATTAAGCTGATGGCCGAATTAGTCCAGCCGCAATTGGGCCACCGCATTGCCGACCCCGCCTGCGGGTCCGGCGGCTTTTTGCTGGGGGCCTATCAATACATCGTCACGCAGTTGGCTAAAAAAGGGGTTACGAAAAACCTGAAACCAGATGAAGACGGCTTTCTCCGAACCTCGGTGTCGGCAGGTCTCACTGAAAAATCCCAGGCCATCCTGAGCCAGTCTCTGTATGGCTACGACATCGACAGCACCATGGTGCGCTTGGGTTTAATGAACCTGATGATGCACGGCATCGACGAGCCGCTCATTGATTACAAAGACACCCTCAGCAAAAGCTTCACCGAAGAGGCCGAATACGACATCGTCATGGCCAACCCGCCCTTTACCGGCAGCATCGACAAGGGCGACATCAATGAGAGCCTCACGCTCGCCAGCACCAAAACCGAACTGCTGTTTGTCGAAAACATTTATCGGCTTCTGAAAAAGGGCGGCACCGGATGTGTGATCGTCCCGCAAGGCGTGTTATTCGGTTCCGGTGGCGCGTTCAAAAACCTGCGCAAAATGCTAGTGGAGCGTTGCGATCTTAAAGCGGTCATCACCATGCCCAGCGGCGTATTCAAACCGTATGCCGGGGTCAGTACGGCCATTCTGCTATTTACCAAGGTCTGGGGGCCGAAGGATAAGGTGACCAAACCTGCCACCGAACATGTCTGGTTCTATGAAATGACAGCCGATGGCTACTCGCTGGATGACAAACGGACCAAGCAGGATGGCAATGGCGATCTGCAAGATATCGTCGCCAAATACCATGCACGAAATTCTCAAGCCGATACCGACCGTACGCAGAAATACTTTATGGTGCCTCGGACGGAAATTGCCAGTGAGCAGAACAACTACGATCTTTCCTTGAGCCGATACAAGGAGGATGTGTTTGAAGAAGTGGAATATGAAGCCCCGGCGGTGATCCTGGATAAACTGCTCAAGGTCGAAGTGGGTGATGCTAGCGAGAAGAATTTGGCCAAAATGCAGAGCGGCATTGTGAAGGAACTGTTGGATTTACGGGGGATGATTGGGTGAATAATCGAAAATTAGATGAGTTCACGGTAAAGGGAGGTGGCTCGATTGATCCGAGAAAGTTTAAAAACGAGATATTTGAGCTCTTCAGCATTCCAGCCTTCGATAAAGGTACACCTGAGATTGTTGACGGAGCAAGCGTTGGTTCTGCTAAGAAAGTTATCGAACCTAATGACATCCTCTTATCAAAGATAGTCCCCCATATTCGGCGATGCTGGGTGGTTCCACAGGCCAAAGCATACCGCCAGATTGCGTCTGGAGAATGGATTCAATTCAGAAGTGCTGAGTTAGTTCCTGAATATGTTAGGCATTTTCTGATTTCTGATCCTTTTCACAGTCAATTTATGAAAACTGTGACTGGTGTAGGTGGATCATTACTGAGGGCTCGGCCTAGTGAGGTGGAAAAAATCAAAATCCCTCTCCCGTCGCCCGACGACCAAATCCGCATTGCCCATGTGCTCAGCAAAGTGGAAGGGCTGATTGCCCAGCGCAAACACCATCTCCAACAACTCGATAACCTCCTCAAAAGCGTCTTCCTGGATATGTTCGGTGACCCCGTCCGGAATGAGAAGGGGTGGAATGTAGATAAATTTCAGAGAATTATTTTAGGGTTGAGAAACGGCCTATCACCCTCCAAGAGCGGTAAAAACAGAAGTTATGTGTATACGCTATCCGCTATTACCGGTGAGGCATTTAAGGAGATCTATAAAGAAGATACTTTTTCGAATGTCAGCGGAAAATATTTTCCTTCCAAAAATGATTTTCTAATATGTCGAGGAAATGGGAATATAAACTTGGTTGGTAGGGCCTATTTTTACCCAGGCAATAAAGGAAATATCATGTTTCCAGACACAATTATTGGTGTCACGATAGAGTCTAATGCAATAAACAAAAAATTCCTAGAATCCCTATGGAAGACATACTTTATTAGATGTCAAATTGAGAAGGAGGCAAGAACAGCAAACGGTACCTATAAGATAAATCAAGGTGTGATTAACGGAATAAATATAATTCTTCCTCCAGATGAACTCCAAAATAAGTTTGGTAAGATCGTCGACAAGATCGAAAGTATGAAATTCCATTATCAACAAAGTCTCACCGAATTAGAAAACCTCTACGGCGCATTAAGCCAAAAAGCCTTCAAGGGCGAACTAGATTTGTCACGGGTCCCGCTTCTGTTGGAATTACCTAAGGAAGACACAGAAAGTATGGAAGAGATGAACGGCGAAACACACGAAAAGCGAGAAATGGAGGAGGCATGTGTTCGATTCAAATAGAGGTTAAGAACTGCAACAACCTTGATTCGGCTGTCATTTCGTTGGAAAAGCAGAAATTAAATATCAAATTTGCGCCCAATGGAACCGGCAAAAGCACGATTGCAAGGGCGATGCTGCTCGGTGCGAAGGGGGATCAAAGCCTGCTGAGAGAACTTATGCCGTTCAAACTTAGAAAAGAGAATCCAGAGAACAAGCAACCGGAAGTCAAGGGTGCAGAGGCGCTCAAAAACATCATGTGCTTCAACGAAGAGTATGTCAGTCAGTTTGTTTTCAAGCCGGAAGAACTAGTCAGCAACAGCTTCGACATTTTCATCAGAACCGATGACTACAAACAGAGAGAGCAGGAAATAGAGGTTCTGGTCCGCGATATCACGCAACTGTTTTCCGGTAATCAGAAATTGGAAGACTTGATAGCCACTCTCAAGGAAATGGGAAACGCCTTCACATTAAGCAAGGCGGGTTTGGATAAAAAGTCGACCGGCATGAAGGGATTGTCTGCCGGCAACAAAATTAAGCATGTTCCTGCTGGATTGGAACCCTATACCCCGTTTATTCAAAGTCAAAGCAGCGTGAATTGGATAGACTGGCAAACTAAGGGCTGCGATTTTTCAGATTTATCGGAAAATTGCCCCTTCTGCACATCACACGCAGCTGACAAAAGGGAGCAGATTAAAAAGGTTGGCCAAGAGTATGACAAAAACACGATCAAGAACTTGATTGCTATTATTGGCGTCATCGAAAGACTGGGCGACTACTTTTCAGATGAAGCCAAGGAAAGGCTGACAGCAATCACAACCTTGAAGGAAGGCCTTAAAAAGGAGCACGAAGAAGCTCTTGTCACAGTAAAAAAACAAATCGACAACTTCACCCAAAATCTGGAAAAGCTTAGAATGCTTTCCGCGTTTCAATTCAAGGACGGCGAAAAAGTCTCAGAAAAACTGCCTGCATATAAATTGGATTTGCAGTTTTTCTCGGAACTCAGGTCAAATACGATGCAGGAAGCGATCGCACCAATAAATGCTTCCATTGATAAAGTTATTGAACAGGCTGGTCAGCTGCAAGGGCAGATCAATCAGCAGCGAAGGCAAATGAAACAAACCATTGAACGACATCAGAAAGACATCAATGAATTTCTTTCCTTTGCTGGATACCCCTATTCGGTTGAGATTGCCGGGGATGGTGAGCAGGCTCAACTAAAACTGAGACACAACGATCATGAAGAACACCTTAGCGGTGGCAATCAGCATCTCAGTTTTGGGGAAAGAAACGCATTTGCAATCGTTCTTTTCATGTATGAATGCCTGTCGAAAAAACCGGATCTGATAGTTCTGGATGATCCCATCTCTTCGTTTGATAAAAACAAAAAGTACGCCATTCTCGAAATGCTTTTTCGCCGAGAAACCGATTCATGCCTGAAAAACAAAACCGTTCTAGTGCTTACGCACGATGTGGAGCCCATCATTGATACCATCAAGTCACTATCTCATAAGTTTAACCAGCTGATATCAGCGTCATTTCTAAAGCTAAGCGATTCCCAAATCACTGAAATTTCCATAGGCAAGAATGACATTCAGACATTTGCTCAGATCTGCAAAAGCGCTCTAACATCAAATAAAGACGATATTATCAAGCTGATTTACTTGCGGCGGCATTATGAAATCGTCGATGACAAAGGACATGGGTATCAAGTGTTATCCAATGTTCTGCACAAGAGAGAACGGGCCATTGATTTCCGTAAACCTAAAGATTTAGGTGACAACCATCCCGAAATGGATGATGCCAGTTTCTCGTCTGGCTGCGATGAGATACGTAGGGAATTCGCCAACTTTTCCTACTCTGAAATTGTAACTCGAGTCTCAGACACCAATGCACTGAAGGCGCTTTATAGCGCCTCTGCAAATGGTTATGAGAAGCTTCAGCTATTCCGACTTTTGGGGCTGGAGGTTGAAAATTCGGTTATTCAGAAATTCATAAATGAAACCTACCACATTGAGAATGAGTCTATCTGCCAGCTAGCCCCTGTCAAATTCGATACCATCCCCGAATATGTCATAGCAAAGTGTGACAAATTAGAGAGCGGAGTTAAGACATGATTTACCTGTCCCGCGATATCAAGGGCGTTCATTACATCAAACGGGAGGTCTATGATCTCTACCTGCCCAAATCTCTGCATCCATTTAACTCGATCAATTTCAAAAATCTGGTGCCTGCCTGCCACCATTGCAACAGCAGCTATAAATCGAGTCAAGACCCGGCATATACACCAAAAGATCCAACTCAAGCGGTCACAAGACGAAAGGTGTTTTACCCGTACACAAACCACGGCTATCACATAGACATACAGATTGAGCTAAAGAAGGCGGATTTCGAGCATTTGACGCCCAACGATATTGAAATCGAATTTGGCCCGGCGATGCTGAGCGAGGAAATAGAAACCTGGAAAGACGTTTACGGCATTGAGGAGCGCTACAAAGCTAAGTGTCGTAGCGAAAGTGATGGCAAGTATTGGCTTACGCAAGTTCTTGATGAGTGGCAGGAAGACGGCCGGTTACCTAGTGATTATTTGAAAACCTTAACCCGACAAGCCAGGACAAGTCCCTTCGCTGACAGTAACTTTCTCAAAAAAGCGTTTCTTGAAGGCTGCAACCGAGCAGGCCTGTTTACCCCGAATAGCGAGAGGTCTTAAAAAAGTAAGCCTAAATATTAACTGTTCTCCTCTATAAGAGCGTGGAGTTGTTTCTTGGTTTTATAGATCGAACCGCCGTTACTTTGGTGCCGAATGCTCGTCTTGTGCGAGGTGACTGTGCATGGAGTTGTCGATGAGATTTTTTATTGATCATTATGAAAGACACTCTTAATAGGTGCTTCTTTATGTGTCTTGACTGGGTGTCTACACTGGGTTACTATGAAGCTGTTGAAAAAATCTATGCTAATGCACAGGAGGAGCCTGGTATGGGGAAGGTAAATGTATCCCTTCAAGACGATGTGCATGAAGATTTGTTGAAATTGATTCCTGCAAGAAAACGAAGCGATGTCATTAATGAGGCCTTGCGTAAAGAGCTCTTGTATCGGAAACGTGAGTTGGCAGCGGCAAGGATCAAGCAATTACGCAAACGAAGTGCGACGCTGACTGGACGCGAAATCGTGGAGGCGGTCAGAGCAGATCGTTCCAGGTCAACCTCGTGATCATTGTTCCTGATGCCTCCGTCATTCTTAAGTGGGTGCTGGAAAAAGGGGAGGGCGTCGAAGTCTCGACGGCTCTCGATTTACAAAGCGCGTTCGTTGCAGGTGAGCTTGAGTTACAAGTCCCCACATTGTGGAAATATGAAGTCGGTAATGTTCTAGGCCTGAAGCAGCCCCAGCTAGCAGGTGAACTCATGAAGGCGCTCTTAGATTGTGAGTTGCCAGAAGTCCCTCTCACCTCCAATTACTGCCAAGCCGCGCTAAAGCTCATGCAAGAGATCAAAGATGTGACCTTCTACGATAGTTGCTATCATGCGTTAGCTATTCAGGTTAGGGGCGTCTATGTCACGGCAGATAAACGCTATCTCAAAAGTGCCAGCCGAAAGGGGCATATCAGCCTGCTTGCCGATTGGGGGCTTGCAAAATGAAGGGATTTGTTAAATGTAAAATATAAGGGTCAGACTCGAATTTCTGTGCTCCCCTGCCTGCTGTTAATGGACGTGATTCACGAGAATCTTGACCCTTCGTATAGCTGATGTAGGTATTGCTGACGCAGGGTCAACTATTCCGGCGCCGACTGCTCGTCTTGAGCGACATGGCCGCGCATGGATTTGTCGGTGATATTCTTTTCGATTTCCAGGGCGATGACTCGAGCCAGTTGGTCGACTGAGAGCGCGCCCATGGGCAGACCTTGGGTTTCTGCATAATATGGATCTTCTGGCATGGCTTTCCGATGGTAATTCACTAAGATTTTCGCCGGTTGAATAGAGGTCTCTTTCTTGCCAACTGTCACTGACTGATCTTTTGGTAACACGCGTGTTCGCGTGGCCCAATCCCGAGAGTCGATTTTCACAAACGACACGTTCCAAATTCTTCCATTCAATAAATTTCTCACAGCTTTGGGCGTGCGTTCGACAAAA
>BQIX01000090.1 GCA_021604145.1 Nitrospirales bacterium | reverse complement strand
CTTTGCCGTCGCACCCGATAAAACCATAGATCAAATTTGGGAAGTCCTGCGTACAAAAATTGCCTCGGCGTTTCTTCCGAGACCCCTGTATTTAGTTGACGCGCTACCGAGAAATCCTACAGGAAAATTAACGGAAGAGGCACTGAAGTCTCTGGCAAATCGTGAAGCCAATCGTGAATAGAAGATGGAAGATCGCGCGTCGAGGTCCAAAAAGTGAGTGAGAGAAAATCAACAGAAATATTCGTGACCATCCAGCACGATCACCCTTCGTTACCCGGGCATTTCCCAGGCAATCCTGTCGTCCCTGGCGTCGTAATCCTAGGACAGGTTTTCGACGCCATTCGTGCAGATGAAAGGGCATCGATTTGTGTCCTCGAAGCACGAACGGTGAAGTTTCATTCACCCTTGAAGCCCAACAAACAATTATGCGTCACGCTTAACCCTCGAGACGGGGAAAATAGAGAGTTTTCTTGCCGAGAGGGGACCACACTCATTGCCAGCGGCCAACTTCGATATCGCGTCATGGATACGGCATCACAAGAATCTTCATGAGTGCAGGATGGCTTCGTCAACGAGAGCGGGGAAGCCGGTTGGCATACCGGCTGATGACATGGATTGCCCTTCGACTCGGTCGCCCGATCGCCCGGTTGCTCTTGTATCCTATCTCTATGTACTTCGTAGTATTTTCTCGACAAGCGTCACAAGGATTACGAATCTACTTACAACGCGTGCTCCAGCGTCCTCCAGTCAAACGAGATCTCTTTCGGCATTATCATTGCTTTGCATCAACAATACTTGACCGAACATATTTGCTGGCAAAGCAGTACTATCATTTCTCACTGAATTTCCACAATGCGGAAGTCCTATTGGATCGTGTCGATCGGGAACAAGGCTGCCTGCTTCTGGGATCACACCTTGGAAGCTTTGAGGTGGTCCGAGCGAGTGGATTATCCAGCAGAC
Organism: Nitrospirales bacterium; assembly: GCA_021604145.1. GTDB lineage: Bacteria > Nitrospirota > Nitrospiria > Nitrospirales > UBA8639 > JAGQKC01. The sequence continues at coordinate 10,041 of BQIX01000090.1, read as the reverse complement.
ATGTGGATATTCGATTGCTCATGCATGAAGAGAATGCTCCGATTCTCAATGAAATATTCAATAAATTAGATCCAACAATGGCCGAGGCCATTATTCCTGTTGGGGAACCTGATACCATGCTCCACGTCAAAGACTGCGTCGACAAGGGAGGCCTCGTCGGCATACTTGGAGATCGATTGCTGAAAGACGACAAAGTCGTCTCATGTACATTTCTTGGGTACCCAGCGAAGTTTCCCGGAGGTCCCATGTTGCTGGCCAGCATTATGAAAGTTCCGGTGATCTTATTTTTTGGCTTGTATCGCGGAGAGAATCGGTATGATATCTTTTTTGAATTGCTGGCAGAACAGGTCACACTTGACCGACACACTCGCCAGCAGGACATTCAAAATTGGACTCAGAAGTATGTGGCTCGCCTCGAACACCACTGCCAGATCGCCCCACACAATTGGTTCAATTTTTATGACTTTTGGGACGAAGAGCACTCAGGTCATCAGCCAAAACAATACTAGACTATGCGACAACTACGAAATCATAAATATCCGAGACTCTGCAAGAAAGTCGTCCTCATTTTATTAGCACATTTCTCTCTCCCTTGGTGTGGCATCTTCATGATCTCCACCACGCTGGCCCATGAGTCTGACGATCACCTCGTTCTCGTTGAAACCCGGGAAACATGGACTATTGATGAACTTGTACAAACCCTGACCGTCACACAGCCCCGTCAGATCGATTTTACAGAGCAGTATATTTCTACCCTTCTGACAACGCCCATTACCAAAAAGGGAGTCTTTCGATTTACCCCACCCGCCAAACTTGAAAAGCACGTCCATACACCTCAACAAGAATCATTTACCATCAACGGAGACCGTGTTCACTATACAAATTCAGCTGAAGATATCGACTTGACACTTTCCTTGACCGACTATCCTTCTTTGCGTGTCTTCATTGGAGGACTTCGATCAATATTATCCGGAGACACCGAAACCTTGCACCAACTTTATCACACAACATTACTAGGCACGAAAGATGAGTGGACTCTGACAATCATCCCACGAGACGAAGAAATGCATGAGATCATCACCTCTATCCTATTCCAGGGACGAAGACAAAAGCTCACGACCATGGTCATATACGAATCGAGCGGAAACTCTTCCACCTTACAGCTCATGCTGACACAACCGTGATCACACGCAATCAGATCGTCAGTTTGCTTTGGGCCTCAATCTTTAGCATCGGTTGTTGGATCGCCCTACACTCAACACAGATTCGAACGGAACTCACCTTGTTAATGCCAACTGGCAGTGGGGTCACACAACAACTTCTCATCAATCACATGCGAGAAGGGACCACGTCTCGCCTCATCCTTCTTGGGCTCACAGGAGCCCACCAAGATATCTTAGCTCAGGCAAGTCAGAGATTGGCCAACGAGCTTCGAAAAAGCCAAAGTTTCTCTTCTGTCCACAATGGAGATATAAAGTATTTTCAAAAAGACTCGAATCTCCTGTTTAAATATCGCTACCTCTTAAGTCCTCAACTGACAGCCGAACAATTTCATGAATCGCAATTACACACAGCGCTGAGAAACCGCCTCCGTGATGTCAGTTCGATTATGCCTCCATTTATGAAGAACCGCGCAACAAGTGACATCACAGGAGAGTTTCTGAAAATTCTGAAACGTTCAACCTCCTCCAACACCCCTCATCGCCACAACGGCGTCTGGTTCTCCTCTAATGGTGATGTCGCGCTTCTGACAGCGGAAACGACTGCTTCCGGTTTTGACCTTGACGCACAGGAACAAATCCAGCAAGAACTCATGGACACCGTAGCAACAATCAAGGCCAACCTTGGACATAAAAACCACATCGAATTGCTACGAACAGGACCATCTGTCTTTGCGGTCAAGTCAAGAAAAACAATCAAAGAAGAAGCTCAATGGTTGTCAATCTTGGCCATTGGTCTTGTGATTACTCTTCTATTTGTGAATTACCGATCTTTTACGTTAATTGGGTTGACTGTCATTCCACTCGCGAGCGGATTACTGGTCGGTACTCTCATCGTTACTAGTGTTTTTGGGTACGTCCATGGGATTACGCTAGCATTCGGAACAACCCTCATTGGCGTGGCCATTGACTATCCTGTGCATGTCCTCAGCCACCTCACACCACAACGTTCAGTCTTCCAGATTTTACGAAGTCTTTGGCCTGTTATAGGGTTAGGAGCCTTCACCACAGCTCTGGGTTACTGTGCCATGCTGTTCTCTGGATTTCCTGGACTCTCACAACTTGGGCTTTTTGCCATTGCCGGACTCCTGACATCAGCTTTCGTGACACGTCTCGTGTTACCGTCAATGATTCCAACAGGCCTTGCGGTTTCACCCATAGGACTGCCTCTCATATCGTTCATACAAAGGTTACCCAACATGACAGTCCTCATACTAATGATCATCATGATGGCAACGGGCTATCTCCTCTGGTCTCCCAAAGCTTTTTGGGAGCAAAACATCGCAAGTTTGAGTCCACTCTCTCAAGAAACAAAAGACCGGGATACATGGATGAGAAAAGAAGTCGGTGCACCAGCGGTACGAGATCTTATAGTCTTGACCGGCCCCTCAGAGGAAGAAGTGCTACGAAAAAGTGAAGAACTCATTCCACAATTAGAAGATCAGAAACATCGCGGAGTGATTACAGGCTATGAGATGGCGGCACAGTATCTCCCAAGTATCAAAACTCAACACATACGACAAGCCCTGCTCCCAGACTCGCCACTCTTAAGGGATCGTTTAGAAAAGGCACAAAAAGGGTTACCATTCAAACAGGATATCTTTGAGCCTTTTATTCATGACATACACACGGCCAAACACCAAGAGCCTGTAAACAGCCTCGTCTTTACTGGAACCTCATTCAGCCTAAAGTTGAACTCCTTGTTGTTTCAACAAGATCAACAATGGATCGGGGTAATCTATTTGCAGGGCGTGACGGATCGCAGCCAACTATCGACATTGGTCAAAAAGCAAAATGACGAGGATTGGTACTATTTGGACCTAAAACATGAGGCTGAACACATTCTCACGACCTATCGCGATGAAGTTGTGCGATTCTTGAGTTTTGGAGCGATCGCGATTATTCTGACATTGATAATTCGTCTAAGGTCACGGCCGCTCGTGCTTCGCATCGTGGGGTCAGTGGCGACAAGCGTCGTCACGAGTTTGGGCCTTCTCCATCTTTTTGATGAACGGATTTCCTTATTTCATTTGTCGTCTCTGCTATTAGTGATTGGCATTGGCTTGGATTATGCGCTTTTTTTTCATCACCATCAGCAAGAACCAGAATCACGGGTCCGAACCATATGGGCGATTCTTATTTGTAGTACCACAACAATCATGGTGTTTGGTCTACTGGCATTTTCACAGACACCCGTGCTGCATAGCATTGGCCTGACCGCTGCCATTGGAGCCTTGTGTTGCCTGATATTTTCAACGCTCTTGTCACAACCCTTCTCAAAAGAGAGGCGTACTAATTCATGAATAGAATTACATTTGACGTGGGCATCATAGGGGGTGGATTAGCCGGGAGCCTGCTTGCGCGCCAGCTTCGCAACGCCATGCCTTCTCTGACCATTGGCGTATTCGAGAAACATGCTCAGACATCATACAAAGTTGGAGAGTCAACTGTTGAAATTGCCACGAATTATTTTCTACGACGGCTTAATCTTTCCGCGTATCTGTACGAGCATCAATTGCCAAAAAATGGACTACGGTTTTTCTTTGATGATGAAAAAAAAAGCACCGAATTATGGAACATGAGCGAAATCGGAGGAGTCTCATTTCCGTATCATCCTGCGTTTCAAATTGATCGGGCACGCATAGAAGCTGACTTGCTAAACATGAACCAGGAAAATGGCATCAACGTCTATCGAGAAGCCCGAGTGGAGAATGTTCGCCTCGGAACACCGAGCAAGAAGCCGACTCGACATTCCTTTGATGTGCAACAGGCACATGATCAAAACTTTCGTGGTCAAGCTCGATGGATTATCGACGCAAGCGGACGAAGCTCTCTCCTTGCACGGCAATTACAATTGCGGTTGCCCGAATGCGGCCATAATCTTGGATCCATCTGGGGCCGCTTTCGTCATGTCACCAACATCGATACCGTGGGACCAGATTCATTTCGAAAACGTATTCGCTATACCAGTCGCAGGCTTGCAACCTGTCATTTTTGTTACTCAGGGTATTGGATTTGGCTTATCCCCCTTAGGGAAGGCGTGACAAGTGTTGGTGTCGTGTTGGATCGTTCTGTCCATTGGGAAGATAGCCTTCGCAAAGAAGAGGGATTCCTTGGTTTCCTCAGAAAACACGCGGCTGTCTGGTCTTTACTCAAGAATGCCGAACTGATTGACATTGGAAGTTTAGGGAGTCTTGCCTACGGAACGCCGCAATATCTGAGTAGTCATGGATGGGGATTAACGGGAGAAGCCGCTGCATTTACGGATCCATTCTACAGCCCCGGTTCTGACTTTATCGCACTGGAAAATGATTTCCTGACAGACCTCATTCAACGTGATCTCCAGGAAGAATCAGAAGAACGGTTGCAGCAAATCTCATCACTCTATAATGACTACATGTGCTTTCGATACGAAGCTAGCATGCGTCTCTACCGCAATCTGTATCCACTGCTGGGGAGTTATCCACTCTTAAAATTAAAGTGGCAGCTAGATTTTCCGCTGTACTACCACTTGTGGCTCTCACAATATATGCAAGATCTCCACCTTCAGGAAAATTTTCTCCGCACACAACTTTCCGAACAAGATCTGATTCTCAACGCTCTTTCGAATTTTTCCTTGCTCTTCACCCGACTCGATACACATATGAGAGCGAATGGAACATACTTCCACTCTAATCAACATCAATTTACCAATGCTTTGGAGGGAGTGGATTGGATCGAACAAGTCGGGACCCCACAGGGTCTTCACCAAGAACTCAAGCGGCTAAATCAGATTTTCAATTCAAGTCGGCAATCAGCACTCAACCTTCTTTCATCTCGTTCAGACATTGAGCAGATCCAACCCTCTCTCTCGCTTTCCCAATTTTTGACTCCACATCCCCTGGTAGAGAGCATCGTATGAACCCGTTGTTCTTGACCCACTTTACCAACGTCACGGCACTTGGGCGTGGCAATCAGGCAATGTTTTCAGCTCTCAGCGAACGACGTTCAGGCCTAAGCCCATGCGATTTTCAGGACACCAAACTCAATACCTATATCGGAAGGGTTGCAGGCATTGAAGACAGTCCATTTTCAGATGAGTTGAAACATTTCGACTGTCGAAACAATCGCCTCGCGTTGCTCGCTCTCCAACAGGATGGATTCGAAGAGGCCATTGTCCGTGCTCGTGAACAATATGGCGCTCATCGTATTGGTGTCATTCTTGGAACAAGCACATCCGGCATTCTAGAAACCGAACATGCGTATCGCCAACAACGCAACTCTGAGTCCAGCACCTTGCCTGATACATTTACTTCTCGATATCAATATACTCACAACACATTCTCGGTCGCACATTTTGTCCGAACACAATTACAGCTTCAGGGGCTGGCTCTTGTGATATCGACGGCCTGTTCGTCTAGCGCCAAAGTTTTTGCCAGTGCTTCCCGATATATTGAGGCCGGTCTGTGCGATGCGGTCGTGGTCGGAGGAGTTGACAGCCTCTGCTTAACCACCTTGTATGGGTTCGCTTCTCTGGAACTGGAATCTCCAGAGCCATGCCGACCATCTGACATCAATCGTAATGGATTAAGTATTGGTGAAGGCGCAGGCTTTGTCCTACTTGAGCGCCAAAATCGTGATACAACTTCCCCCGTAGTCGCACTGATCGGCTATGGCGAAAGTTGCGACGCCCATCATATGTCTCACCCTCATCCATCAGGAGCCGGTGCCATATTGGCCATGCAGCAGGGACTCGCCAGCAGTTCGATCCAGGCGAATGATATTGATTATGTGCATTTACATGGCACTGCGACGAAAGCAAACGACAAAACGGAAGACCATGCCGTGAGTTCGGTTTTGGGTAACCAAATTCCCTGCAGTTCGACAAAGGGATGGACGGGGCACACACTCGGAGCTGCAGGAGCAGTTGAAGCCGTTATTGACGCACTGTGCCTTCACCATCGACTCATTCCAGGGTCGCTAAATGCCCAAACCCTTGACCCTTGTTTCTCCAGCAACATTGTTCTGAATAACCAGGAAAAACCCATCTCCACAATTCTGAGCAATTTTTTTGGATTCGGCGGCAATAACTGTAGCCTAGTTTTCAGAAAAATATGATGCGTCTATACCTCAATGGCATTGGTGTATTAGGGCCTGGTTTGGTGGGATGGCCTCACGTCCAACGCATACTGGCGGGAACACTCGCGTACGACCAATCTTTGGCAATTCCAGACCCAACGCCCACGTGCCTCAAACCTAATGAACTTCGAAGAAGCAGCCATATCGTTCGATGGTCATTAACTGTTGCCCAAGAAGCTATTGAACAGGCGCAATCAGAACCTCAAAATCTTGCAACGATCTTTTCTTCATCAGGAGGAGAAACTGATATCCTCCACAACATCTGTTTATCCTTATGTGAGGCTGAGCCGGTCTTGTCCCCGACCCTTTTTCATCATTCCGTCCATAACGCCGCAGCTGGATACTGGAGCATTGCCGTTCAATCTCAACAACCATCGATCAGTCTTTCCTGTTATGATTCATCATTTTGTGGAGGACTCTTAGAAGCCGCCGTTTTCTGCACCACTCAAAACACTCCAGCGTTGCTTGTTTCATACGATCTTCCTCCTCCCCACCCACTGTTCGAGGCACGTCCCTTGGTGAATCCCTTTGCAATTGCGCTTGTCATGAGCTCTGAATATGTACCACAAAGTCTATCGACCCTGGATGTCACCCTTCATCATCGAAAGATCGAATCCTCCAACCGGATGACCAACGATGCGTTAGAACGACTACGACTTGGCAATCCTGCAGCCCGCGCTCTTCCCCTGCTTGCCGGCCTCGCTCAACAACAAGATCAAAAGAAGATCATCTTAGACTATCTTGATGACCAACAGTTAGCGCTTGAGATAAACCCATGCCTGTCCTAACTCGATCAGAAATTTGCCAAATGCTTCCACATGGTGAAGACATGTGCCTGCTTGATGAAGTGCAATGGTGGGATGAATCTGACATTGTCTGTACAACGAACTCTCATCTGAACAAAGACCACCCTCTTCGCCATCGGGATCTTCTAGAGTCAATTTGCGGTATCGAATATGCGGCTCAAGCTATGGGAATCCATATAGCCTTAACAGCCTTTAAACATAAACAAACCTCCTTATTGGGATTGTTAGGAGGTCTCCGAGACGTAACGATGAACGTTTCACGACTTGATTTGTGTCCAAAGCTTTTGAATATTCAAGCGACATGCGTGATGAATACCGGAGCTAATTTTATGTATACATTTCATATCACGACAGAAGAAACCAGTGTACTCAGTGGCCGCGCCTCGATTTTTGTTCAAAGACCACAGGACCAGGTATGACGCGCGCACTCGTCAGCGGAGGAACCAGTACGATCGGAAGGGCCATTTGCCTGGAATTAGCTAGACAAGAGTTCCATATCATCGTTCTCGGGTATCAGCATCCAGAAATTGCAGCAGAAACCGTCAATCACATTCATCAAACGGGAGGATCAGCCGAAAGTATCATATGTGATATCCGTGATACCGGAGAGACACGGACGATACTGGAAACGTTACTTGAGAATGGCCCAATTCAAGTGATTGTGAACAATGCAGGGTATTCAGATGACGGTCCGATGGCTGGGATGGATGAAACGCAATGGCGTCACGTGATTGATGTCAATCTCAATGGATTTTTTAATGTCACCCAGCCGCTTTTACTGCCAATGATTCGCACTCGATGGGGGAGAGTTATTACAATTTCATCGCTTTCCGGTATGATAGGCCGAAAAGGACAGACCAACTATGCTGCGGCCAAGGCAGGACTTCATGGAGCGTCAAAATCTCTTGCAAGTGAAGTGGCCTCGAGAGGGATTACGGTCAATGTTGTCGCGCCAGGACTCATTGAGTCCCCGGCCATAAGCCATGTCTTTACTCAAGAGCAAATAGAGAACCTGGTCCCGATGAAAAGGACTGGAACGCCTGAAGATGTGGCACACATTGTGGCATTTTTAGCTTCTAACAAGGCCGCATATATCTCCGGTCAAATTATTGGGGTTAATGGAGCAATGGCGTCATGAACACATACCAACCGTCTGATAAGACGAAGGTATACCCAGGCCGTACAACTCGTTTCCCTGATGGAAAGGATGCCTGGCACACCGTAACAGAATCCTACAACCCTTATTCAAAGTATGCGGTAGTGATTCCAGCGTATAACGAAGCTGAAACCATTAGGAACGTTGTCCAAAGATCTCTCGTATTTATCAATGACGTGATTGTGATTGATGACGGGTCGACCGACGATACGTCGAAGAACATTGAGGATTTGCCGGTTACGATCATGAAGAATCCAACCAATATGGGGAAAGCCGCCTGTCTATGGAAGGGGTTTCAACATGCGATCCCACAAAATTTCCAGGCCGTCATTACCCTTGATGGTGATGGTCAACATTCGCCAGAAGACATTCCTCGCCTCATTGAAGAGGCTGAACGGGTTCCTCAACGCTTCATTATTGGAGCAAGACAAGGTAACTGGAACCGTCAATCTTGGCATCGAAAAATCGCAAACCAGATCGCAGACTTTTGGATTTCATGGGCTTCGGGGTACGCGATTATCGATAGCCAATCAGGGTTTCGTGTGTATCCATGTCACCTTCTTCGTAAGTTGAAGTGCAAGCATGACGCAGAACATAGCTTTGTTTTTGAAAGCGAAATTTTGATTGAAGGGGCCAAGTTAGGCTATCAAAGTCGTCCAGTTCCAATTCAATCAAACAATCGAAAGACCATGCGAAACAGTCATTTTCGCCCCATCCTTGATATTACAAGAATTACGAAAATGGTTGCCTGGAAACTCCTCTCTCGAGGAATGTATGTGACTGGACTCTATCAATCGCTTCGAGCACGTTGGACCCATGATCAAGCAAAACAGGAAGTCCCAACATCTCCTCCCGTCTTGCCCAACTCATGAAAATTCCTAGAAGACATTCGTCTCGCTTTCACTCATCATCTCTAAATTCTAAATGGCATTGAGCTGTCCCTTGATAGCCGTATCAAGATTTTGAATCCAACTATTATAGTTCGCGTGGATTGTGGGACCTTCGGCATCATATTTCAGATTGGTACTTTCTTTATACGCAATATTGTAGGACTTTGTGGTGTACGTAATATCGACCGCTGCCATATGGGAACGATTATACAGAGTGGCAAGAATATGGCCGGGCTTTATGACATTCATGGACCAAGCGGGTCTTGTCGAAGTTGCCGCGCCAAGAATGGCTTGTGTGACTTCTTGCAAAGTTGCCTCCTTGCCTGATCCTGGATTGATGCCAGAATCTGTGACATTCATTAACGGAGCCGTTCGACAGCCTTGGATAAATACAATCGCGATAAGTAATACACAGACACGAAGCATCGACACGTTCATGGGCATTCCCTCCTTGAATGTAAGTTTCAAAACGTAAGACCACTGCTTTTAATTTGAAATCGACTGACATTTTAATTGACTTGTACTCCTAAAAATAGCCTCTATTTCTACCAGCAAGTCTTTCCTACACATTTCTCCCTCCAAATATAAGACGGCCTGCTCCCCACCGAAATATTCTTCCAGAGTCTCTCGTACAATCGTTGTATCTTTGATATTCCGAATATAAACCTTGAGCAAATCCAACGTGAAATCCAGGCCGAACTCTTTTTCGAGTTCTTTGCTTGCATGATTGACGAGCCCCTGAATATTCAGAATTGCTTCGACTGTTTGCTCTCGTGGATCATCAATATGCTGTGTGGCATGCCCCACAATACTCGCTGTTCCTGACACAAAAAAATATGAAGTGTTTTGCA
>BQIX01000089.1 GCA_021604145.1 Nitrospirales bacterium | reverse complement strand
TTAAATTCAGTTTGAAGAACGGATTGATAGGTTGGATTTTCGGTGAAAGTGCGTGAAAGGGTTCCCCAAAGAGAAGCATTCATTCCAGCCCAATGCCAATCAACCGCTGACAGTCGATTGAGCCATGCCAAATGAGGTTCTATTCCAAATACCGCAAGACCAATTCCAAAACATCCAAGTAAGACACCAATAATTCCAAACATGGCTTTAAACTGTCGTTGTAGGAAAAGATAGGGAAGAAAGATAAGAAAAAACAGCTTCATGCTGCATGCGATGCCAAGATACATGCCTGTTTTGTTCCATTGATTGTTTCGTGCAGAAATCCACGCAAGTGTTACGGGTAGCGCAAGTAGAAACGACAATTGTCCAGTCACAAAGTGAGCACCTGTTCCTGCAAAGGCTAAGAAGCCAAGAGTGAGCAAGCGTTGCTGATTGAGAGAAAACAAAAGGTTGAGCTCGTTGTGAATTAAACGTAATACAACCAAGAGTGCGAGTAAATTTGCCAAACTCCAAAGGCTCAGAGCAGCGAACTCCGGTAGAAAGGCCAAAGGAAATAAAAGAATGTGGAAATGAGGGGGGTTGAGATTCCAGAATTCTTGTCCGTAGTCGTCGTTGATTTGAATAAATGTCGCAGGATTGGATCCGTACATATTTAGGCCGTTTAAAAAGTCCACTGTGGCATAGTAGAACTTTCCAAAGTCATTCATGTTGAGATCATGGATCATTGTCCATAGATGGCACGTATTCCAGAAGACTAAAAGAATAAAAGCAAGACTGAATCCTAAAAACTGGATGGAATTGATCCATGAGAAGTTGGATCTATGGGCTTCTAATCCTCCCAATTTGTTGAGTTGGTTTTTAAACCATGAAACCAATGGATGCCTCATGCATGTAATCGAAGTCCTTGATGAGCAGGGATTTGGTTCAACAAGAAAAAATCTTTTCGTAAAGGATTGAGAAGTTCTCCCCGTTGTTGAATAGCCGAATCGTGTATTGGACCAAGCCAGTTTGATGCGGTTGCGAGGTATCCTACTTTGTGGGGATTGATGCCCATCAATCTTGAACAGGTTGCGTCAACAGCTGTGACATTCCTACCCATAACCAGTACGCCAGCCTGTTTGGCAGTGCCCATGATGGGTCCATCTCCTTCCATTCCGACAATTCCGTCAACGATGGCAAAGTGAGGCTTCAGCGTGGCGGAAATGTCCAGGATGGATTCATGTATACCAACGTGGTGCAGGACGTTTTTCGGCCAACCATAGAACATGCCTGGCATCACACCGAATAAGTTTTTCATCGATAAAGTGACTCCCGCCCAGTGATGAGTCTTAAGTTTTGCCATGGAGACGACCCAATCGATTTCCTGAAAAATCGCAGGGAATGTTAGGTTTGCTAATCCCGTCTGGGATCCTTGGTTGTAAACGGTGTGTCCTCCACCTTCGTTGAGGTCAACGAAACGAATCTGGTCGTCGTACAAAACTTGTGCGAGCCCGGATTCCTCCAAGATTTCTAGAGTGTCCCGACGATGACCTGGTCCTTCGCCAACCATCACTTGTGAGGCTCCGAGTTCGAGAAAGGCTTCAATCGCGGCTCGAATCACGAGAGGGTGGGTATTAATGTGTTCAGAATCTACATGAGTTTCAACCAGATTGGGTTTGAGTAAAATTCGCTTTCCACGAATTTCCGATGACGTGACGCCCAATTCACTGAATCCGGATGCTAGAATTGATCGTAAATCAACGTCGTATGTATCGGCTCGCCCAATAAAAGTTGAGGCGTGCATTCGGGGCTGTTGATGCCATTGTAAAATGCCAAAACCAGACGTCGCGAGTGCGCCTCCAGCCAGTGCCACCTTCAATAATTGTCGTCGAGTCAATTCCGACTTTTGTGGAACAGGAGAAGACATGATAGTGCTTAGATGGCTATACGATGTGCGATTGTTTTGTCATATAAGTTAAACAGGCTTTCCAAACCTTCGGAAGCGATACTGGCTGCGAGTAACAGACTGAGTGATGTGGTGTTGTAGAGTCCGTACCTTGCTTGTTGTTCGAAGCAACGTTGAATCAATGTTTGCCATTGAGCCGGTCGTTGTTGCCATGCTGCGAGCCCAAGAAGACCCCATCCCAAGGCTATAGGAGTACGGAGTGTGGGGAGTTCTCTCGCTAAATATTCCAAACTCCGCTCAACTTGGTTTGGAGAAGCACGACCAGCTAAGGCATTGAGTGCCATTCCTGTCGTTTCTGGAAAAGGACGTAATTCTTGACCCCAAACAAAGGTATTTCCGTAATTCCATCCGCCGTGAGGTAATTGTCGGTTCACTATCATCTCCGTTCCTTCTTTCACTCGTTCATTGTTGCCATGTCCGGTGACGGAAAGGGCAAGCATCGCGAGTGCTGTTGGACTAACCCAAGAATGTGTGTTGGCGACCCATGGCCATCCGTGTATCGATGGGTCATGTTCAAGTAGTGAATCTTCTTTTTGCTGATTAGAAGCCCAATGATGGCCATAGCGGCTTAGAAGAAATTCAATAGCTTGTTTCTGTTGCGCCTGGTGATCTGACGAGCTATGCCAAGCTAAGACGGCTAAGGGTGTTGGCCATACCGTATCGGGATGTTCTTGGACGATGGGGACGCTCCCGTTCTTTAATTGATTTTTGGTTAGGTAATCCCGAGCAGGCTTGAGTTGACTCGTAAATTGTTCATCGTGCTGGAGAATGCATATGGCCCAAGCTGTAGCATCGGGTTGGTCGATTCCACCGGATTGCTCAGAAAATCCTCCTTGATCTGTCTGTCGTTGGATTAACTGTTCCAGATAAGGGGTAAGGTCTGTGCTAATCATGCCGGCCACTTTCTTCTGCTGCATAAACAAAACTTGATAGGAGTGAATACAGGCTTTTCAGCGTTTTTAGTTGTGCTGGCCTTTGAAGGCTGTATCGGACTGAAAGTCGGTCAGCTTGAAAAAACGTGTTGTGGCGTATTTCTGTCCATTTCACGAAAGTGATGTATTTCTAGTTTAAGTATTGGTCTTCGCGTGACGAGAGTAATTGAGTCAATCTGTGCGCGGTTTCAGGTCAATTGGTTTTTCTCAAATATGTTCCTTCCTCAACACCCCACTACATGTCCTCAAGACCCTTCAAGGAAGAGTCCGATTCTTTTTCTTGTATTTATGGCCTTGGTCATTCAAATTCTTTGGGCGACACAGGGTCCGATTGCCTTGCAAGAAGGAGAACTCATTGATACTGACAGTTACATGAGATTGAATCGAGTTCTATATTTAGTTGAGTCAGGGAATTGGTTTGATTCGACGTATCCTCGAAGTAATGCGCCATATGGAGAGGTGCCGCATTGGACAAGAGCCGTTGATAGTCTGTTGATCGTTGGGGCCATAGTGGTGAGTCCGTTTATGTCATTTTCGGCAGCATTACATTGGTGGGGAGTGTTGGTGAGTCCATTCTTTCAAGTGATTACGCTTGTTGGTTTAATGTGGTTAGGGCGTTCAATCTTGAATAGAGAGCAATTGTTGATCGTTGGAGGAATTTTTATCCTGCAGCCTGGTGTCATTGGCTACTATCTTGTGGGCAGAGTTGACCATCATGGCATTCTCCTCTGTTGTTTGATTCTACTGCTAGGCTGCACCGTCCGAATGAGTCAGATACCCTGTGAAAGAAAAACTTGTATTGCGGCTGGCGTGATTGCAGCGATTGGCGTGTGGGTCAGTATTGAATTTATGATTGGCGTCTTTGTCAGTATGACATTTCTTGCCTGCTGTTGGGTGATTCACGGAGGAGACCGGGGGAAGGGTATCATGGTTATGGCCGTGTCACTGTGGATTGTGGCGAGTGTTGTGTTTGTGATCGAACGTGGTGTGGGAAATGTTGGATTGGCGGAATATGATCGGTTTTCTGTCGTTCATTGGACGTTGTTTACGATTCATGCATGTGTCTGGTTGGGTATGTGGTCGATCAAAAACTGGAAACCTATTCATGCGGCTTTGTGCGGTAGACTGCTTCTTGGGGCTCTGTGTAGTTTGGTTATATTTTGCTTGATGGCCGTGTTGTTCCCAAAGTTTTTTCAAGGACCGCTTGTTGATGTGGATCCTCTCGCTAAGACACTACAATGGGACCGGGTGACGGAGACCCAACCTCTGATTGCCGTTGACCCTTGGCAATTCGGAAGATTTCTGTTCATGTTAGGAATTGCGCTTCCAGGAATTCCATACTTATTGAGATTACTTTGGAAGGAACGAGATTCTCAATCACGGTCTTTTTGGTTCATGATTATGCTTGGAGTCTTAGTGTATCTGCCACTCGCCGTCAAAGAAATGAGATGGGTTCCGTATGCTGAACTGTTGTTTGTGTTCCCGTATGCTCATCTCATTCATCACCTTGTTTCGCGAGTTGGACCACACCTGAGAGCTTCGTTGCAAGGTCTTGTCAAAGCGGCTATTGTCATGGTTGGAGTATTTGGATTTGTGGTCGGTGGTGCAACCTTAATGGCGCATGAAGGGAGTGGGGTTGGGAGCACCACGGCAGCAGATTGCCCGATTAAACCACTCTCGGACTATTTGAGTGAACCGACTCGTTGGGGTGACCGAGTGCGAACGATTATGGCATTTGTTGATTTTGGACCGGAATTGCTCTATCGAACCCCGCATCGAGTCATTGCGACACCCTATCATCGTAATACGGTAGGAGTGGTTGATACCTATAATACGATGACGGATACAAGCGGTGAATTGTCTCAACATCTGATCACGGCCCGACAAGTGAACCTTATCTTGATCTGTCCTTCTTCGCCTGCAGAGCCGGGCTATTATGCGGTTTCTGACCCTAACCCTACATTTTATGAAAAACTTCTCGATGGAACACATCCTGACTGGCTTCGTCAAATTCGTCTTCCCTCCGAACCATTGCAGAAATTCCGTTTATTTGAAGTGATTCCTTAACGTAGTGACATTCGTGAATGTAGGGATTTCTCGGTCAATAACCCTCATGGCCTGGTTAACTTATGTGACTGAATGTTGGTTTTCTTGCACTTGTTGATGGAAGAGAAATCTGGTTTAGAGCGAACGGGAAGGTCAATAGAAGTCAATGTTCGAAAATGATCTGGCTTAGACAGTTTATGTCAGCCTATGACTTATTTATGAGTCATTAATAGAAGGCTCATTAAAAAGCTTGAAAAAATCATTTCAACGCCAAGGGTGAGTGCTGTCGTCCCTGGAATAATGAGTCGAAGACTTTCCGGATACGATAAAGGTCCAAATCCGGTGGTATACCAATACCAGGTCCCCAAGGTTAGTAGTCCCAAGCCAAATATCGTCACGAGCCCGCCGCTGATAATTCCTATTTCAATTGGAATGCGTTCGACCAACTGTTCAAAGATTTTGTCTTTGGGAAGAAAGCCCACGGAAATTCCAAATGTCTTTGAAAACACGCCAAAGGCGATGAGATTAAATCCTGTAAGAAGAGTCATAGCTGCAATCAATAACGTATTGGTGTCGAACGTTATCCCACTCATGGTGACGGGACCAGTGAGAAGTATAGTTCCGGTCGTCATGCCAATAATAAAAAGAAGAAACCCTGGAAGGAGAAAAAGCCACCGTGGACAGTACAGTAACATGAAGCGTAGATGCCGCCAGCCATCTCGCCAGGTACGAAGATGAGGTGAGCGGTCTCTCCCGTCTTTGTGTAAAGTAATAGGGATTTCGGTAATGCGTGCTCCGTTCAATGTAGCCTTGATGACCATTTCTGAGGCAAACTCCATTCCAGTGGCCCGCAGGTCTACACGTTGATAGAAGTGGCGGGAAAATCCTCGCATTCCACAATGAAAATCAGTGACAGGACAATGAAAGAAGAGTCTGCCAATACCGCTTAAAACCGGGTTTCCGAAATGCCGGTGAAGCCATGGCATCGCACCAGGCACAATGGTTCCTCCGGCTTTTGGTAGGCGGCATCCCATGACAAGATCAAAGCCCTCCCGAAGTTTTTCTAGGAATAGGTAGATACCTCTGAAGTCATAGCTGTCATCGGCATCACCTATAATCACGTATTTTCCGCGGGCTACTGAAATCCCCGCCATCAGTGCTGCTCCATACCCCCGTTCTTGAACCTGAATCATCTGAGCGCCACAGGCGACGGCTTTTTCTTGTGAGCCATCATGACTTCCATTATCTGCGACAATGATTTCTGCACAAAGATGATGAGATGCGATGGCGAGATTGGCTTTGCGTAGGCATGTTTCTAGTGTTCGTACTTCATTGAGGCAGGGCAAAACGATTGATACTTCTGGGGTGCTACTCATTTGAGCATCAGTCAAAGCCGAAGGGATGTTCAGAGGGTATGTTTCGACTTTGTCTTGGGATTTCATGTGTTGGATATTTTCGTATGTGTTCGTGATTGTGGAGGACAGTGTATCTTTCGAGTCTTTCTTTAAAGGTCGGTTATCAGTGGTGTATCTTGAGCGTAGGGTAAGTTGCATAAAATAGGAGAAGGAATGATTCCTTGATCTATGCCCAGAGCAGAACGGATAAGAACCGTATCTATACGTGCTAAATGTCCACATGAAAAAATATTGTCCCAAATGGGCCTCAAGTTTTTTATCCTCGATCCGATAAGCAAAGTCACATTTGGTTAATACGAACTCTCTCCCGAAAAAGGCAAACCAGTTGTAACGCTGGGACGCAAAGCTACGGATTGGTCGTGGGACTGATGGCCGAGCTGCCGAAGGGGAAAGCGACACATCTTGCCGGGATGGAGTTCCGAGACGACGTCAAGGAGCTAATATGCTGACAAGATTTTGGTCATGTTCTTCTCCCTCCTCTCATGCGATCGAAGGAGATCGATCTGCCTTAGAAGAAAAAAGAACAAAACCTTGGACCAATGTGAGGAAGCTTCCTCTTCATTGGTTGATACAACCCTGTCTTCAGGCCCGCTTCGTTTCGTCCCAAACATTTTTGAAAAATCAAAGAAATTGTTCTTTTCTGAAGCCGTGTCAAAAATACAACGTGTGGTCTCGTGCGTTCGTAACGGACGATGTAATCTGTACGTCTTTTCCATTCCAATATGTTCAGAAACCGAATGGCTCTAGACGGCTTCGATGGGCAGAAGCTCATAACGAGATCACTACGAAGAATACGAGTTGCTTCTTTACATTCTGTGAAGACCATAGAGGCTGTGAGCAGAATGTCGAGCTGCTTCGTCGTATCAAGTGTAAGGGGAGCGAGGATCAAACAGTAGGCTCATAACAGATATGTAGGTCAGTGATGGGGTATGTATGGGCACACCATCGAAACTGACATCTATTCAATGTGCCCGAAAGGAGAGATGGAATGACGACTCAAGCTATTATGCGATTTGTTCAAGATGATGAAGGTGCGACGGCATTGGAATACGGGCTGTTAGCCGCATTGATCGCTGCGGTGATCATTGGAGCCGTCACCACACTTGGTGAAGTTGTGAGCAACACATTCAACAATATAGCCTCATCGATGAAGGCTGCTTCATAAACATAGCGGTTTTAGATAACTGCAAAGTTTGGACTTCTTCGTCCCTTGAGTCATGGAGGCTCAAGGAAAGAACTGGCAGTCAATGTGCGCAACAATATCATGCTGTGTATGCATGATGTAGAAATGAGAAACAATTATGGAAAAGGAAACTTTGGTGACACTTCTTGCATTTTTTCAAGATGAAGACGGGGCGACGGCCTTGGAATATGGGCTGTTAGCCGCATTGATTGCTGCGGTGATTATTGGCGCTGTCACCACACTGGGGCAAGTGGTTGGGAATACATTCAATAGTATAGCGTCATCCATGAAGGCTGCTTCCTAAATTTTACGTGTGTTCCGTTCTGTCTACGTTCACTCAATAATTATTTTTGAGTGGTGACGAAAGACATTTGCTTTGAGTCTTCTTGTTCTTTCGATTTGGTGTGTAAGGTATGAGAGGATGGCTCTGTAGACTGTCAGTGTATCGAGGATATCAACAGCTTATAGCTGTACATTGGCAGTATTATAATAATCTTCTTATCTGGGTGAATTGAGCTAGTGTTAAAGAAGGGAATAGTGCTGTTATGGATCGGTCAATCTCAAGGAAGAGATTAGAGTATCAACGTCAGAATCATTCCACCTTTCTTCAGTAACTCTTCTATCCTCACCGGCAAGAAGAGTTTGCCGGTGAATTGGACTCGGAGAGTGAACTGACAGTCATCTTGTCGTCCTTCTGCGTAAGCCTCAGTAAGTATAGTTGTCAGTCGAGACTGACGTGCGTTCAGTAGGCTCGAGATGCGCTTCAAATAAGACTATCGGAGGAGGAACGTCTATGAAAGGTTTTAGTACGTCAAGAAAATTCTTCAAGAAGAATTTGAATAATGCTCGAGGCAATACGATGACGGAAATCGGACTACTCTTGTTTCCATTTCTTTTGCTCTTGTCTTCTGTCTTCGAATTTGGGTGGTATTACTTTCATGAGCATACATTGCAGCACGCCACGAGTGAGGGCATGCGAATCGCATTGGTAGGCGGAGTGACGAATGATGAACAAGGGAATGCGCTGAGTCGGGAAGATACGATTATTAAAACGATTCAGGAAAATGCGTCTTGGGCAATGACAATCAATGCAGACGATATTGCGATTTTTAAAGTTGGAAACAACTATGAAAATCCCGAAGGGTGGGAAACTGCTGCCCCAAATGCGGGAAACCCTGCTGACTATATGCGTGTGGTTGTTGATTATGAGCATACATTTTTAACCCCATTTGTTGGGCATATTTTCTCAGATAACGGATCAGCCAAAATGCGCGCACAAGCTACATATCGAAATGAACTCTATGATATTCAGACGGAGGCATAGATCTATGTTACGAAGAACCATACGATCACAAAAAGGCATGGCAAGTGTTGAATTTACTGGGGTGGCAATGGTGATTATGGCATTGGCCTTTGGCATTGTAGAATTTGGTTCTCTTATTCGTGCTCAAGCGGTGGTGACCAATGTGACACGGGAAGGCGGCAGCTTAGCCTCGCGCGATCTGAAGAACGGCTCAAGTTTATTACAATTACTGGAAGCATCCACATGGCCATTGAACTTTGCTTGCCCGGCCGAAGACCCGAATTGCGTGCAGTCGGAGCAAGATAGCAAATTTAAAATCTATATTACCAAAGTTGATGCTGGGACAAGTGACTCAGTTTCCCCGACTTGTCATACTCCGCTTGAGAGTGGAAAGTTGTTAGTCGATATCGGAGAAACTCCTCCCGCCGGTAGCGGAATGACTAAACCAAATGACGATCCGCATTGTGGATTGACTGAGGAGTTGTGGGAAACCCTCACGTATAAGCAGGATTATGGGACGTCGTTATTATCTCAATTAACCGTGGTCAAGGTGTATTATCGTCATGATCCATTAACGCCATTGTCTGCGCTCTTAAAGACGGTTCCGTATTTCGGCGATGGTACGGTCACTATTCTCAATTTTGACAGTACAGGAGCAATGTCCGAACCTCCCTACGTAGCCAATTATGATTCGTTTCTAGTGGGCAGTAAGGCAGTTTTTTAGGGAGTTTCGAATTGCCTAAAGCGCATATTTCCATGAAATCCCTACGGCTGTTTTTATGTTTCCTGTTTTAACGTGAATAGGCAATGATAAAGAGAGGATGCTATATGAAAAATGTCTTTTCAAGACAACAACATCGATTACGGACTCTCGTAGATAGTGCGGTGGATAATCAGCGAGGAATATTTGCTTTGACGACTGCGATAGCCCTTGTGTCGCTTTTTGGATTTGTGGCTTTGGGGATAGAGGTTGGCAAGTGGTATATCGTACGGGCTGAACTCTCCAAATCAGTTGACGCCGCTTCGTTGATTGGCGCAAGAAATATCTCTAATCCTTGGCTTGATCAACATTTTAATGTGAGTGAAGGAGAGGGGTTAGGGCAATTAGTAAAAGCAGTCGGTACGGCGAACTTTTCTCCAGGGTTTTTAGGCGCGAGTGCTGCTGCGATTGAATTATCTGGCCAAGTACAAGATGGAAAAGTGATTGTTTCAGGGAACACGGATGTCACGAATTATGCAGCCAGAACACTCGAAACAGCTCAAAGCAGTGGAAAGTTCGATACGACTCATGTCGGGTCGCTTGGTGGTGCGCAAAAACGTGATGTTGAAATTATGCTGGTGTTAGACCGTTCTGGTTCGATGTCGCAAGAAATGAATGACCTCAAAAATGCCGCGAAAAATTTTGTAGATTACTTTGAAGATACCCAGGAAGAAGACAAGATTGGACTTGTCAGCTATTCTACGGCTGTAACCGTTGATGTGCCACTCAGTACAAATTTTGTAGATTCAATGAAAACTAAAATTAATTCGATGTCTGCTAATGGGTGGACG
The DNA here is from genome assembly GCA_021604145.1 of Nitrospirales bacterium. Classification (GTDB taxonomy): domain Bacteria; phylum Nitrospirota; class Nitrospiria; order Nitrospirales; family UBA8639; genus JAGQKC01. The sequence goes on along the minus strand of BQIX01000089.1, from coordinate 635 downwards.
AATATGGAAGATGCCATTGATCAAGCCGATGGCCCTTCAGGATTTACGGATCAATCGGAAGTGCCTGGAGATCAGCGGGTTCAGCAGTTCTTAGTATTTTTCACTGATGGAATTCCAACGGCATTTCGTTCAACGTATGACCCTAATACGGCACCGTACCGCCTCTTTACGCGAGGTGGAGTCAATAAAGTGAATACCACGACCAATGAGCCTGATGTGGTTGTGGCTGCGTCTAACGATTCGAATGCACGATTGTATGATCCCTTTGATGGCTCTCAACTTCCCAATATTTTGGGGAGTTATGCGAAACAGTTTCAGACTGGTGATGGGTTGTCGCTTCTGTCTTCCAGTTGCGTATCATATACGATGAAGTGGTGGATTTTGCAAGATCCCAACTATGGGAAGAATTATCAGGGTTCGCCAATTTCAGGGTATAATGCCGAGCACTGTTCGATTCCGATTTATAAAATGGTGAAATATGTTGAAGATCAAGCCAAGCAGATGGCGATCGATCATGCCGATGAACTGAAAGCCAAAGGTGTAAAAGTGTACACCATTGGCTTGGGCGGAAGTCTCAATACATCACAATTGCAAAGTATGTCGAGTGGAGAAGCCTTTTACTATCCAGCACTCAC
>BQIX01000088.1 GCA_021604145.1 Nitrospirales bacterium | reverse complement strand
CCAGTCTCTCAAATCATCCACTCTCACCACGAACGATACGATGGAACCGGCTATCCTGACGGACTTGCGGGAGATGAAATTCCGTATCTTGCTCGCATTGTTGGACTAGCGAACTTGTTTGACCATTTAGTGGTTGGACATGAAAGCCAGGGACCTCTGGCTATCCCAGAAGCTCGAGAACACATCCGCCGTGAAGCTGGAAAAGGAATTGACCCAGCCTTGGCCGACCTGTTTGCGCAAGTGGTATGGTAAGCCTATCGCGACAAACATGCACGACTCAGCATGTGATCGTACGACCACCGGAATGGACATGAATATGGTACCATGCATCATACGGGTCTCCGTTTCATACTTACCCAAGTAGTGAGCGTGTAACTCGAAACGAGAGAATGTCATGAAAGAGGTTGATTCTCCGCAACACATTCCGATACAGAAGTCAGAAAAAGATATCAACTCCGCCTCGACGAAACCGTCTTTAGACTCGTTGCCCTCCAAACCGCCAAACTTCAACTTCCTTCAACATCATGCCGCCGGTGAAGAATGGGAACAGGCCTTTAATGCCCTCACCGATCAGATCATCATTTTAGATCGTACAGGAATTATTTTGTGGGCCAATAAAGCCGTCTCTGAGTATTTTGAATCGGTCCATCCCAATCTTATTGGATTGGATTATCGAATTCCCTACTATGGGACAATCCATCTCAAGGAACTCCCGCCATGGGAAACGGTTCTTGCCGGAGCGCTCTCAGCCGTCATGGAAACCTGGCTCTCAAGCCTCAAAGGCTGGTTTCTCGTTTCCTGCTACCCACTTTATGACCGAGAGGGCGAACAATGGGGTGCGATATCTGTCGTTAAAGATATTACAGACCAAAAACGCGTGGAAGAAGCCCTTCGCGATATCGCGCAGGGAGCCCCTGCCGCCGGAAGCGTCGCATTCTTCCGCTCACTCGTCAAAGACCTCTCCAATGCGTTGAATGTTGAATATGCTATCCTCGCCGAATTTTCCGGATCAGATAAACACCAGGCTAAAACCGTCGCCGCTTGGGCACATGGCACCTTTCTTGAGAATTTTTCTTGGGATATCGCTCAAACATTCGGAAGCCGCATTCTCGGAAGTAAATATTCCAATTGGACCAACACCGCACAACAGGAATTTCCCGACGACCCGCTTCTCTCGAAATGGAACATTTCAAGTTATATCGGCAGTCCGCTCATGGGAACGTCAGGACAGATCATCGGACTGGTCATTGCACTGGGGAAACACCCTCTACGCAACATTCAGGTTGCCCAATCAATTATCCCATTATTTGCCGTTCGAGCAGCCAGCGAATTAGAACGAAAGCGTGCAGAAGAAGCCTTACGTGACAGCGAGGAACGCTATCGGGCCATAGTCGAAAACTCGTATGATTTGATTTTTGAGACAACCCCTTCCGGAACGTGCCTCTATCTCAGCCCTAATTGCAGTCATGTCCTCGGGTATCAAGTCAATGACCTCCTGGGGAAAAGTTTTTTTGACTTTGTCCATCCCGATGAACGTGAGAACCTAGCCAATGAATTTGAACAAAAGGTCAAAATTCTTGAATCCGGAGAAATGGTATGCCGGCTCCGACACCACGCAGAAGAATGGCGTTGGTTTGAAAGTCATACGAGACCATTCCGAACAACAACCGGGAATATTCTGGTTGTGATTGATGCGAGAGATATTACAGAACGAAAACGGGCAGAAGATGAACGGGTACGCGCCACAAAACTAGAGTCAGTCGGAGTCCTCGCTGGAGGCATTGCTCATGACTTTAACAATATCTTGACGTCCGTCTTTGCCAACGTGGGACTTTCGAAAATGCTTGCTTCTAAACAACAAGCTCCTGCTGATGCCAGTATTGTTGAACGATTGGCAGCAGCGGAAAAAGCCTGCCTGAGAGCACGAGATTTAACGAAACAGCTTCTCACCTTTGCCAAAGGTGGAGCACCAATTAAAAATGTGGCATCAATTTCTACATTCATTACCGACACTGTTGAATTTGCCCTACGAGGATCCAACGTCCGATGTGAGCTACATCTCCCTCAGGACTTGTGGGCGGTCGAAGTCGATGAAGGCCAAATGAGTCAGGTTATTCAGAATTTGATCATCAATGCGGATCAAGCCATGCCAAATGGCGGGGTCATTACAGTCCAGGCTCGCAATACTCAGATCAAGCAAACAACTAATCTGCCTGTGACTCCAGGACGGTACGTCGTCGTCTCAATCAAAGATCAAGGTGTTGGCATTTCCTCAGAATACGTGAGCAAAGTTTTTGATCCCTATTTCACCACCAAACAAAAAGGCAGCGGACTTGGTCTTGCCACAACCTACTCCATCATGAAACGCCATGATGGACATATTACAGTCAACTCTGAAATAGGAGTGGGCACCACGTTTCTTTTATACATTCCAGCAGCCCAAACGATAGCCATTGAATCACAGGAGGAAGAAGAGACGTTGATAGTCGGAACAGGACGTATCTTAATTATGGATGATGAAATAGAGATTCGTGATATTTTGGGGAAAATGCTTCAGCACCTGGGATACGAGGTGACTTATGCCAATGAGGGAAACGATGCCGTCCAGCACTATCAAACCGCGCTACATCATAAGAACCCGTTTATTCTCGCCATTATTGATTTGACTATTCCTGGTGGCATGGGAGGAAGGGAAACGGTTCGTCGATTGCAGGAGCTTGACCCCAATGTTTTAGCCGTTGTTTCGAGTGGATATTGCAACGATCCGGTTTTAGCCAATCCGGAAAACTTTGGGTTCAAAGGCGTTATTGCCAAGCCCTATAATCTCCTTGATTTGTCAAAAGTCCTTAGTCAAATCCTTCAGTAGTCCGCAAAGCAAACCTCAATAGCGCACCTACCACCTACAGAACAGGCTCATAATCGCATATTAGGAGACAATTGTCGCAATCGTGTGCGGAGCCACCACCCCACGGTCTGTAATAATCCCAGTGATATATTCTGCAGGCGTTACATCAAAAGCTGGATTCAACACGTTGACACCTTCTGGAGCAATAGAGCGTCCACTATGAAGAGTCGTGACTTCCCCAGCCGATCGTTGTTCTATCGGAACGTCTTTCCCTGAGGCCATTGTGACATCAATGGTTGATGATGGGGCCGCCACATAAAATGGAATATCATGGACTTTAGCCAGGACGGCCACGGAATATGTACCAATTTTATTGACCACATCACCATTCGCTGCAATTCGATCAGCTCCAACGATACACACATGAATTTGTCCTTGATGCATCAAGGACCCAGCGGCATTATCCGTAATGAGCGTAACCGGGATCCCATCCTGTTGAAGTTCCCATGCTGTTAGCCGGGCCCCCTGCAACACCGGCCTGGTCTCATCGGCAATCACACGAATACCCTTTTTTGTTTTCCAGGCTGATCGAATCACGCCTAAGGCCGTTCCATAACCTGCCGTGGCCAAAGCCCCGGCATTACAATGAGTCAGAATCGTTTGTCCATCCGTAATTAATGTGGCTCCAAAGTCGCCGATCGCCTGATTCATCTGTATATCTTCTTCTAAAATTGTCTGCGCTTCATGAATCAATTGTTGTTGCAACGAGGAGAGAGACTCTTCTTTCCTCTGCAGCAAAACCTGTTTCATTCGATCAATAGCCCAGAATAGATTCACCGCTGTTGGACGGGCACCACTCATCGAGTCACACATCACGTGAAATTCTTGCTGGAATTCTTCAAACGACGACACATTAATACGTTGTCCTCCGAGCGCTAACCCCATTGCAGCCGTGACTCCAATAGCCGGAGCGCCTCGCACTCGAAGATTGCGAATGGCCTCGACGACCGTTTGGTAATCGTGACATATCAGCACCTCAACCTTTTCAGGCAAAAGACTCTGGTCAAGAATGTGCACCAAACCATTTTTCCATTCAACTGTCGGAATCATCATGTCTCCCTTTTACGCATACCTCACAGAAAGCATTTCCTATCGAAATATGAAAGCATTTCTTTCATCGTGTATGGAGAAGAATAGCCTTAAAAAAACTTTTGCACATTTTGTTTCTAGGGAAGAGTTCCTTCCTGCTTAAATGCTTCAGAACGTTGATCATTGCCCGGCAGGATCATTGAGTTCCGAAGAGCGTCAAGAGCCAACTGAGAAAATCCCGTTAAATCAGAGGAAAATGATTCCAACGGTCTATAGCGAACCTCAGGAGTGGTGATTGACCCTTGCACATGAAATAACGCGGTTACCAATCCTTTGAGGTCACCCATCCCAACTTGATCAAACAAGGGAATTTTTTTCAAAAAATCGGTGTGCCGGCCAAACGGACTGACAGCAGTTGCAACATCCAGTTTATCTGCCACCAGATCAAACTTCCCGGCTGTGGTCATTTTCATAATTGGACTGTCGACCATGACATTGTCTGAAGAAATGGTCCCATCCTGAATACTCAACGTGGCCGTCATTTTGTTATATGGAAAACCCTGCTCTTGCAAGTCAACTTTTCCGCGCAAGACCGTCGAAAGATTCAAAAGGGATAAAATTTGAGGCAAGACGGTCCCTTTTTTGACGTGTCCCTGCTGCATCATCACATCGATATTTCCATTTAACGTGGCCATGACCCCACGCGGATTTCGACCATGTCCTTGTATCATGCCACGTACAGATAGTTTTCCGGTGATCAAGCGATCTTCATGCCCGAACGATTGCTGAATATGATCGAACGGCAACCCTTTCATATGAAACGACGAACGTATTGCCACAGGTCTCTCTTTTGGAAGGTGGATGAACACTCGACCAGCAATTGGTTGACCATAAGCTTGACTGCGAATTCGGTCAAGCGTCACTAAGCTGTCACGAATTTTCAAAATTCCTGAAAGATTTTCCCCTTCTAATTGTTTATACGTTGGATGATCGATATGAATATTCCCCATCACGATACTCGTCCCAGCCAGATCAGCCAGCCAATCGCGCAAAGAAGACCCCTTCCCCTTGGGAACCAGTAAATCAATGTCAAAATTGGATGACTCAATCATCACATCTATTTCAGGCTTCTCCCTCCAATGTTTCACCGTTCCAGTTAAATGGATGTCACTCTTCTCCATCTTAAGCTCTAACTGTTTCACCTCTGCAAAAGTTGGATTCACTTTCAGACGAAATAACAGCTGAGTGATTGGCGTCGGGAGATTCCGGGAATTGACCACCCCATCGGTCAACGCAATCCACCCCCTTGGACTCCAGCGGGACCAGTTCGGTCCTCGACCTCGGACATCAAGAGAAACTTCAAGTATCCCCGCACGTAAAATTCGATTACCAACGATGACCCCCTTCGGCAACAATCCTAAATTGATTGGTCCGGTATTGACTCGTGCATGAACCTCAAAGGCAGGATTGACTCGCACATTGGCCCGGATAGAGAATCGGAACGGAAGGATAGCTAGCTCGGCCTGCTGAATAACAAAGTCTCCACTTTGATGGATACCGAGATCAAAACTCAAGGTTCCTCCTACGCCGTGTGGCTTTTTAAGCACACGAGGCCAATGAAGCGATGAATTAAGTAAGTCGAAGGCCCCCTTGAGTTTCGGAGCATCAATAAGTCCTGATAATTCAGCATGAAGGGGCACCTCTCCAGTCATTGCCACCTCTTGGAATTGTGGAAATCGACGAATGAGATGACTCAACAGTTCCTGTCCCAATGTGGCATCAACACTGAATCGTTCAAACACGGGACGTCGATCCGCCTGAATCGTCCCATGTAAACGAAACGGACTCTTACCAACAACCCCCCGAACCTCATGAAGCTGAATTTCATTTGTTGAGAAGAGGAATTTCCCCTTTTCAAGAGAAACGGGATCAGGCAGCTCATCCATGTGCCACGTCAACCCATGGGGTTCATATTCACCAGAGCGAAATACCACCCCTTCAGGACTATTCCATTGTCCCGAAAACTGCATATGTAAATCTCCACCCCCTTCGAGTTTCGTCAGACGTGCAAGATAACCAAGAACCTGCCTTGAAGAAGAGACCTGTTTAATCACATCCATCATCTGACTGGCCATGATCTGACTTTGAAGGTCAACTTCAATCCAAGGACCAGAATCTTTAAATAAAATCATCCCATGAGCAGACTGAATTGGTAACGACTCATACTTTCCCCGAAAGTCAATGAGTCGAATTCGATCTGGCTCAACAACAATTTCTCCATTAATCCCTTCCAGCACCGGCTTTCCAGATTGATGCTTCCAAGAACTTTGAACAAGTTGAAATGTTCCGACCAGAGACATACCCACATCCGAGCGAGTGGAACCCGCCACAGTCGCTTGCCGAACTTGAATCGTCCCTCCGACATCCGACGCCTCCCATAAAGGAAGCAACGTAGATGGCACTCGATGCTTGGGGATAAACGTCTGAACCGCCTGCAAAGAGAACGGAGTCGACTCAAAACTGGCAGACATGGTCAGATCGCCTGGAGCCAGAAGCCCAGAAATGTTGGCATTCCCAGACAGGGAACCCGCCTGACTGTCTATCTGCAATTCAGGTAATGTTAATTCATAGCCAACGCGACCTGGCATCAGTGTCACCTGACTATCAATCTGGGCTAATCCAAGATCGTCGACCCCTTCGGTCTGAATAGCAAAGAAATCCGTGACCTGTCCCAGAGCCAAATCCCGAACCTTCAAGTTACCATTCATTTTCAACATGTGCGGAACATTCGCAAAGTGGAAGACGGCCTGAACGTTGTCCGAAGGACTAAAATTAACCGTGCCATCAAAGAAAAACACTGAAACCTTTTCAGGTTGTCGAATGTTTCCAGATGCCTCGACCGTAGCCGAAAACATATCGGGTTCCTGAGCAACAAGCGAGAGCATCACGTTTTCAAAAACGATTCCACGCGCTTCTTCACGAGGCGATCCATCAATGAAGGTAATGCTTCCATTAGAAATCATCACCTCCTCTACCAGTAATAGGTCAGCCATCACGGTCTCCTTCAGAAGGTTTCCGTCAGACGGAAACATTCCCCATTCTCCAGCACGATCTCGCTTGACTTCCATCTCTGGTTGATCAATCAAAAGCTTTTTGACAGCAAACTCTTGACGAAGGAGAGGAAGAATTTTCAAATCAAGACTGACCCGTGTCGCACGAAAGAACGCGTGGGTATCCGGATGCTCTTTCACAATTACTTCTGACACTTCGACATGTGGATACGGCCACAACGACAAGTGCGCCTGCCCAACAGTGAGATGTGGGCCCAATGTACGCTTCATATATTCGAACGCCATGTCGGTGAAGTAAGCCGGATTCAGAAACAAAGGGAGAACCATAAATATGCCAACCACGACAATCACAAGAAGACTGCCGCCAGCAACGATTCGAAAGAAGCGACCTTTCACGAAATTTCTATTCCCAACTCCAAAAGGGATAAAGTCAAAATCAAATATCAAGAACGTATCAATGAGTAAGTCAAATGGTCATCACCCCATCTATTCGGAAGGACCAATGATCACAAATATCCACCATCACTGTATCAGAGACTGAAATAAATCAAGAAGTCACCCTTTCCTGCAGGGGCAATTTGTCTGATGACATGAAAACGCTCACGCATCCGACTGCCCGTGAAGTTTCAGAGAGATCACGATTCATCGAGGCACAGCTCCCCCTATTATACGTCAAAGAACTTACCCATGCTGTCGAACAGCTTACTCATCTCATGATCGGTAAAGAAGTGAAACCTAGTGCATTACTTTCCCAACTTGACATGCCTAGAAAGTGTCGATATCCTTCAACTTGATCCCCCATTCGTATCATCACGATTATGCCTTTTAGAAGGCCTTCTGACGGAGAGCACCTCCCTATTAACACACATCGGATTTCTCGCCCTCTTCATATACAATCAGGAGGACATCTACCTAAACCCCTTATCAAGAAACTTCTCAAGCTTTATGATTACCCACACCCCCTGAAGCCACACGTCATTATTCCCGGATATGATACATCTCATGCACGGCGAACGGCCTCGCTCTGTCGTATGGTCGCCAAACATCTCGGATATCCAGCCAACCGAATCAGACTCTATGAAATTGCCTGCCTCCTGCACGATCTCGGTCGAGCTGGACTTGATCAGCCATTATTTGGAAAAATTTGGTCATGGGCCAAAACTCAAGGCATCCCGACTCGACCACGAGAATGGCGAACTATGTACCCGCGCACCCCGTATGGCCAAGAAACCGAAGACTTTCTGCTTCGATACGGGAAAGACCTTGAACGTCAAAACATTCCGTTGGATACATGGACCACAGCACAAATTGAAATGCGCTTGGGATTTGCACGACGTTTACGAAAACACCTTCGTGAGGTGAAACCACTTTTGAAGGACATGGGTATTGTATGGGTTCCATGGATGGAACAGATCATGCTCTACTATTATTACCCTGAAAAATTACGGCATGCACCTCGATGGGTTTGCCAATTAGCAGAAATTCTCGTCGCCTGCGAACAACTCGAGGCCTATAATAATCGGCAGCGGGGTCGTGACTACTATACCCGGTCACGCGAAAGCTTGAAGCAAGCCTTTCACTATCTCCACCAATTACAATCCAAAGGCATGGTAAGCGAACCGGTTTTGTTGGCTATCCAACAACTCATGACTCGTCAATCGTTCATCAAGGTGTTGACGGAGGCACGAGGAAAACCATTTACCCAGCAAGATTTCCGTTACATCCAAAACCTTCAGAAAGATTTCATGCAATGCCAGTCGTGACCGAACAGATGCAGTACAAGATGCAGGGTGGCACGCACATTGAAAATATCACACACCCTATTCAAGAAACGCTAAAAATCTCTGGGCTTCAAGCTGGCACCGTCACCGTGTTTGTCAAACATACCACCGCCTCAATCATGATTATTGAAGACGAGCCTGGGATCAGAAGTGACACAACCCATCTATGGGATCAGTTAATCCCATCCAATCCTGACTGGTTACACAACACCCGAAATCCTGGTGAGGACAATGGCCACAGTCATCTCCGCGGCCAACTTCAAGGAGCGTTTGTCACCATTCCTTTCGTGAATTCCACGCTCACGCTCGGCACCTGGCAGCAAGTTGTCCTTATTGACTTTGACACACGCGCTCGGACACGAGACGTCGTACTTCAAATGATGGGAGAATAATATCAAGCCCACATCGTATTCATTTATGCTCATGATGGATTTTCACAATACATGTGAATCATGAGTAACAATTACAAACTGTGCCATGCCCTCCATTCAATGGTAAAATCGATGAACCTTTTATTCTTTGGAATTTTCATTCTACTCATGCCTGACCTCTCATGGTCCTTTGGTGCTGAGACAAGAACGGAAGACCATCATTTCCATACGGCATCCACAGCCCAAACACCGCAAATCTTCTTTGCCGCAAATCCACAAACTTCATCGTTAAGTCCTGACGAATTAGCGACCATTGAAGTGTTTGAACGTGCCCGCCGCTCAGTCGTCTATATTACGAACACCGCCCTGCGTCGTGACTTCTGGTCATTAAATACCTTTGAAGTTCCGCAAGGATCAGGGTCGGGGTTTATCTGGGATGATCATGGGCATATTGTCACAAACTTTCATGTCATCTATCAGGCAGACTCCATACAAGTGGTCTTGGATGATCAGTCAACCCATAAAGCCAGTGTCATTGGCGTTGATCCAGACCATGATCTTGCGGTGTTACGAATTCGTGATCACACGAAAAAATTTGACCCTATTGACGTAGGGAATTCAAAAGATTTGCGTGTGGGACAACGGGTTCTCGCCATCGGCAACCCATTTGGGTTGGATCATACCTTGACCACTGGAGTCGTGAGTGCCTTGGGGCGCACCATCAAGTCGTTGAATGAACGAACCATCGAAGGTGTCATCCAAACTGATGCCGCGATCAACCCCGGAAACTCAGGTGGTCCATTGCTGGATAGTCGTGGCCACTTAATAGGTGTCAATACGCAAATCATCAGTCCCAGTGGTGCGTTTGCAGGAATTGGATTTGCGGTGCCCGTCAATACCATCAACCGTATTGTCCCGCAACTCATTACGTTTGGAAAAGTGATTCGGCCCGGCCTGGGCATTTCCCTCATTCCTGATTCTATTGCTGCTCGATGGGGAATTAAAGGATTGGTGATTGCACGTGTCGAACCTGGAGGACCGGCAAGTCAAGCAGGGCTTCAAAGCGCGAGAGAAATGCGTGGAGGGCGAATTCGGTTAGGCGATGTCATCATAGCCGTGGAAGGTCAGCCCGTCAGAGTTGTAGATGATCTTGCTATCATTCTTGACCGATATAAAGTTGGAGACCGTATCAAGATCCAAATTCGACGACAAGGGAAAATCCAACATCTCTTCCTCAAACTTCAAGCCATGCAATAACTTTCATTGAGTAATCAGTATTTTCATCAGCTACGTTAGCGACCCTCCCTCGGACTGTATAGCGAAAGTCATGTCACCGCCTTGAAAGTCAACCGTCACACGTTCACCATCTTTCAACTCTCCCTTCACGATGAGTCGAGAAAGAGGGGTTTCGATATCACGCTGGATTAATCGTTTAAGCGGACGAGCCCCATACACAGGATCATAGCCACGTGAAGCCAATTCCGTAATGGCCGCATCCGTCACGTCCAATGTCATACGACGTTCAACTAAACGTTGACGAAGTCTCTCTAACTGAATCTGCACAATGTGGCTCAAGTCTGTGGTTGTCAGCGGGTGAAACACGACTGCTTCATCAATACGGTTTAGAAACTCTGGACGAAAATGCTGTTTCGCCTCTCTCATGACTAATGCATGCAGTTGTTCGTATGACAACCCTTGCTCTTGCGCATCTAGAATCTCTTGACTCCCTAAATTTGATGTCATAATCAACACCGTGTTTTTGAAGTCTACGGTACGTCCTTGAGAATCAGTGAGTCTTCCATCATCTAAGACCTGAAGCAAGACATTGAAGACATCATGATGGGCTTTCTCAATCTCATCGAATAAGATGACAGAGAA
>BQIX01000087.1 GCA_021604145.1 Nitrospirales bacterium | reverse complement strand
ATTGAACATGTTTTTAGATGCGACAGAGCAGTATGCTACTTTAAAATCTTTTAATCTTGCAGAAAGGAATATCCTGTGAAAACCTTGCACACAATACAGTCGCGTTCTACCGTCCTGTTTATTCTCATGTGCGGTCTCGCACTCTCATCTTTTACCGCCGGACTTGCACAGTCCGCCGATTCACTCGTGGTGTACTCCGGGAGAGCCGAGCGGTTGATTAAACCGGTTCTCGACCGCTTTACAGACCAAACGGGAATCAAGGTTCAGCTTCTGACTTCGAAGACAACAGAACTCGTGAACCGGCTCAAAGCCGAAGGCGAGAACACACCAGCCGATGTGCTCATTACCAACGATGCGACAGGACTCGAACGGGCTCGACAACTCGGATTGTTCCAACCCCTCGTGTCGCAAGAGGACATTCAAGCGCATTCCTCAGGCGAAGGAGTGGATTCTCTTCCTTCATCAGACCTGAAAAGTATTTTGAACAACATCCCAGCACCGTATCGTGCTGATGACAATAGCTGGCTTGGATTGTCTGGAAGGTTTTATGTCGTGGTCTATAACACCACGATGGTGAAACCTGAGGAAGTTCAATCCATTCTCAATCTGGCCGACCCGAAGTGGAAAGGAAAGGTAGCCATAGAGAACGCCGGCAGCGAATACCTGCAGTCTGGAGTGTCGGTGATTAAGGCCGCACATGGAGACGATATCACTCGAAAGTTTTTGAAAGGTCTCAAAGACAACGCCGAAAATCACGTGTATGGAAAGAGCTCACAACTCGTCAAGGCTGTCGCACGAGGCGAGGTGGCAATGGGACTCGTGAATCACTACTATGTCTATCGGCAGTTAGCAGAAGACCCAAAAGCACCGATTGCGACGCTCATGCCTGATCAACAAGAAGGAGGGATGGGGGCCATTCTCAATGTTGCCGGAATAGCCATTACAAAGCCAAGCAAACATCTCAAAGAAGCTCATCAACTCGTGGCGTTTCTAGCCTCTTTCGAGGGACAAGAAATGTTTGCGGATATGAATAAAGAATACCCACTGAACCCAGAAGTTAAAACGAACAAGGTTCTGCCAAAACGAGCAAGTTTTCGTGCCGCCACCGTTCCGCTCGGCCAATTGAGTGAACTACACGATCCGGCCATGACGCTGATAGAAGAAGTCGGATTGCGGTAATCTCCCCCAAAGGTGTCACAACTCTTCAACAGGGTTGTGACACCCTTTTGAGTCATACTCAATGCCTACGAGTTATCCCTGTAAATGAATTTTGTGAAAATCGAACGAGACTATGAGCAACAGGCTCTATCCCTACCTGTCATTGCCTTGGAATTTCGCATGCTCATCGAATCATCCATCCCCTGTTGAATCTGCCGCACTCAATACTTTCGTCACAATACATTCCCAGTAAATTTGCATAATTTTCCGGAAAATGAACATTCCGCAAGTCCAGAGACAATGCTATTACTTGAAAATGATAATGCATTTCAAATTCATAAAAAAACGCCACGCTCATTCTTAAATCTATCAATATTGCGCTCAGCCCCTCATGAGCTGTCAGACACGAACGAAGTTTCGGCCACAACCAGTTGCACCAGAGGGCAGGCCGCGTCACCTGCCCTCCTCCGAGCCAGAGCGCCTCTCCTCCGGGCGCTCTGGTCTTCTTTTGCCTAGCACATCGTTTCTTCTCTGACCATTACAACGAAGGTTCAATCGTCACCTCATGATGATTCGTCGTTTGAATCAGCGAGCAACAACATGACCCTGCACGATCATCACGATGGACAAACAGCCTCACATCGTACGCGACAACCATTTGGGAGTTCAATAACTCATGAAACGATCATACAACATGGTTGAAGGCGAGTATGCCTCATGTATTAGCCTGGCTCTCTCACTGGCGCTCATCATTCTCTACTTAATGGGAATTTGGCTCTGTCCTGTCTTACCGTTATAAAAATGAACACCCCGTCGTCTGTCTGACTATTCGTATGAACACATACACAGGCACAGACATGTCGGGGTTCTTGCTTGAAAGACAGGACGTTCCACACATCAACCTCTCCACGCTTCTTGTACAAATTTCACCATGATGAATCTCGCTATTCTTCATCGCAGCAAAATACACAGGTCTTTCAATGATAATCATTTCTGGAATTTGCACATATTTATTCTGGACTTTAAACATTCCCCTTCTCTCTACATTTCAAGTATTCCTACGTTCCGTTTCAAATACAACACTGCATGTTTCCATTCGCTCGCATCAACGACGTTTGATTGGCGGCATATCAACTAGACAGAGACATCTTTCCTCAAAGATTTCCATCTTTCTTATTTCATCAAAGGAGACACGAATGACTCAATGGGCAATCAGGTTGCATCGCGCATTCTTCTATATTTCATGTATGGGAATATTGCTTTCTACATTCTTCATACACAACGTGGCTAAGGCCGAAACATCTGAGACCATGCGCACCACACCTGACACTGAAGATGAAGGTCTCAAAGTGAAATTAAAAGAAATTAAAGTCAAGGCCAAAACGCAAGAACTGAAAGAACACCCTGGAGCCGCCACGGTGATTACGAAGGAAGCTATCGAAGTCTTTAAACCTATTAGCACCGTTGAAATTCTCCGGAGGGTCCCCGGCATTCATGCACCGGATGAGTATGGCCGCGGACTTCGTCCGAATATCGGGATTCGAGGAATGAATCCAAACCGAAGTGAAAATGTCTTGCTCTTGCTTGACGGAGCACCCATCCAGCCGGCCGTGTATGGAGCCGCATCCGCGTACTTTAATGTCCCGATCGAGCAAATTGAGCACATTGAGGTCCTCAGAGGAGGGGCATCGGCCTTGTATGGACCCAACACCGTTGGCGGCGTGATTAATTACATCACATACCGTCCTCCGCTGACTCAAGAGATCAATATTCGTGAAACGATACGCGCCGGTGAACAATTTTCTTCAACCGTTTCTTATGGCAACACATTCAATGAAACAGGCGTTCAATTTCAGTACACCAACAATACCGGGAGACTTGTCCGGGAGAATACCGACATCCAACTCAATGACGTGGCGGTGCGTTTTACCTTTCCCGTTGGTCATAGCGGACAAGCCGATCTTCGCTTGAGTGGATATGTCGAAGAGTCGGATACCCCTGGCGGCTTGTCAGCCGCTCAGTTCAAGGATGACCCCAAACAGAGCCAGCGATCGAATGATGAGTTCTTTGGACGTCGATACTCCGGTTATTTTCGATTGACCCAACCGATATCCAAGAGTCTAAAGTTTGATGCCATGACTTATACCAACTCGTTTCAACGTGACTGGTTTATTGCCGACGGCCCGGATGACACCGCAACAGGGAATTCCCAATTTGTCCGTGACTTCTTTGTCATAGGCATTCGACCCACCGTAGAATGGTCTCCCAATAGTCGAATCAACATTGTTGGAGGCGGAAAAATCCATTTTGAAGAACAAGAGGATATTGTCCGCCTTGGGACAACGCCCGATGCTCGAAATGGAACCGTCGACCAAGAGGCTGAATTATCAACTCTGGCAGGAACAGTTTTCACCACCGCTAAATTAGAACCCATCAAAGGACTAATTATTTCGCCCGGCATCCGTTTTGAACGGTTCACACAAGAACGAGAAGTTGGTTTGAGGGCAGGCACAGGTGCCGTAGGCGGCAGCTTAACAACCGAAGAAGTTGTTGGAGGAATCGGACTCCTATATCACTTACCTCTTGGCATTGAAGTCTTTGGAAATTATTCCAGAAACTTCCAACCTCCCACCTTTAGTGAAGCCACCGACCCCACATCCGGAACAGCCAATGATCTTGGCGTGGAAACCAGCAACAACTATGAACTTGGATTTCGCTCTAACATCAGCGACTTGGTGTTCATCGAAGGAACCGGATTTTGGATTAACTTTGACAATCAAATCATTGAAGAGGCCGGCGTCCTCACGAATGCACAAAAAACCAGGCATCGAGGAATCGAAGGGACTATCAATGCAGGACCCTGGCATGGATTGAACGCCAATTTTAATGCCACACTTCTCGAAACCGAATTTTTAACCGGGGCTAATAAGGGAAATGAACTTCCTAGCGCGCCAGAACTGCTCTTTAACTGGGCTGTCTCCTATGCCGTTGACACCAGCCTGGGTCTGGCCAGAATCCAAATGGATGGAACCTTTGTTGATGAACAATTTGCCGATGCGGCCAATACCGTTCAAGAAACTGCGGACGGAAGCAACGGCCAACTGCCCTCCTATCATCTCACCAATTTGCGACTGGACTTTGGCATTCCCGATACCTTCGCAGGAGACATGAACCTCTTTGCGGGCGTGACCAACATTACCAATGAAAAGTATCGAATTCGTCGTCAGGCATTTGTCAATGGAATTATTCCAGGATTAACCAGAGTATTCTATGGCGGCATCTCGCTTGATTTTTAACTTTCACCTAACCGGAAGGAGACGGTCATGTTACGCACAAATGCAACCTTCACTGGCTTGACGATATTAATTTTAGGACTCGTACTTTCAGCCACCAATACGTCTGCCCATTTTGTCTGGATCGAAAGTCCATCCTCACTTCCACCGAATCAACAGACGATCGTCAAGGCCTATTTTGGTGAATATCAAGAATCACTCAAAGAACAGACTGGAGGACGACTGGATGAACGCGCCGGCTTGACCTCATGGCTGATTGAGCCGAACGGAAACAAGCGTGTCCTCGAGATAACCCAAGAAGCCAACTACTTTCGAATCCCCGTCAAACTGAACAATCATGGCAGGTACAATCTGATGGCGATTGACCAAGACGAACCCGTGAGAGACGGGACGCCCTATCCCAGCATCGGTATGCTCTATAAGCCGATGTTTTATGCCCGCACACAATTTTCAATCGCGGGAACCCCTGCGTCATCAGAACGTCACACCCAGGCAGCCGAAACCCTGCAGCTAGATATTGTTCCCAGTCAGCCAGCATCATCCAATTCATCCGAATCGCTGACCGTGAATGAGAAAATGGAACTTCAAGTCATCTTTAAAGGACAGCCACTCGCCAAAGCGAAACCGATCGCCTATGCGCCCAATGGATGGAGCAAAGAATTAGAGACCAACGATTCAGGCGTGACGACCTTTACTCCAATCTGGCCAGGAACGTATGTCCTTGATTATGTCAATCTGGAAAAAACACCAGGGACATTTCAAGATCAACCATACGAGGCGATTCGGCATCGAGCAACACTCACCATTCACGTTGCCGAATCACAACAACAATAGCTCAATCCGATGTTATGGAGAAATGAACGATGGTTTCGGAAAGCTCACCGGATCATCGGCGTATCATCCGTTGGTTTTCTGTTGTTTATGGTCATCACGGGCCTGCTTTGGGCCAATGCCCGATTCACGTACTGGTGGGAGGTGGGAGGAGGGATACAAAGAACGGGTGGGTCGAATAGCACCGGCTCCCCCGTTGGCGTCCGCACAGATTTCCCTGGACGATTTGTTCAACCAATTGAATCATGAGTCCATGGCGGCAGATCGAACTATCGAAGAAATCATTCTCCGTCAGGACTTTGGCCGATTGTTGTATGAAGTTCGACTCTCCGGCCAACAAGCCCCATCGGCAATTCTCATTGATGCTCTCACAAACGAACGACTCTCCCCTCTTTCTCCGGACCTCGCTGGAATGATCGCCCGACAATATATCAAGACAGACTCCCAAATCACGAACATCACCATGGAACAATATGTTTCTCACAATACCATGATCAATCTGGAAGCCATCCGTGTCAATTTTGGAGAACCAGGTCCCGCCGCGATCATCCTTGACCGTCACACAGGAAGAATTCTTGAAGATGAAAGTCCATGGCGACAAGTTCATTTTCTTGTCAAGCAATCTCATCAACTGAACTTCTTCGGATTTAACAAGACCCTCCTCAACATTCCGGGTCTGGCCATATTAATTATGAGTCTGAGCGGTCTGTGGCTGTGGAGATTGCAGGTCGTCAGAGAACAACGAGCTAGACAAAAAACTTCACATTCGGAATACCAGTATCCTCGAACCACCAGGCAGTCATGAGACGATTCTGACAAGCACTCAACTACACTCTACTACGTCTAATCCGCTTGCCATCACTCCATCTCCACAAAATTCCTCGTATTCCATTTCCATTGATTTTGTATTTACTTCTGGAATTTGAACATGTTTTTTCCTGTTAATTGACATGGCCGAGTGTGCCGCTCATGAGTATCATGAAATTGATAATGATAACCCATATCAATATTAAGGTCACATCGCAAGCAACGGGGATAACTAGATTGAAGGACAACATCATGATTCCACCACCACAGAAAATACTGCGACAACGCAGAGCATCAAAAAGAGTCAACGCCCTGATTGTGCCTCTTGTATTCCTCTGGAACCTGACCAACATCGTCTATGCCGCTCCCCCCCTCGAACCTGAAGATGAGTACCTCGTCAATGAGGAAGTCAACAATATCGTCGGCCTGTACTTCCGCGAATACTCGCTCAAGAAAAATGGTGTCGTCGACTACAAGACGGCCCGCCAAATTATCGTATCTGAGTACAACGAATTCTGGAATACCGTCGTCCACACCAAAGAACACCCATTATTTTATTGGTACGACAGGAATCAGGATGGTCAAACGGACATGTGGGTGGACCAAAAGGTCGAAGGATGTTCATGCGATATCATCCTCTACGAGGCCACATATTCGGAGAACGCCCAATGATCACAGCAGGAAAAGAGGATCGATTCATGCCATGCCTCCAAAGCGAAAATCAGCAAGAAACAATTTTCACTTTCGAACTTCGTCACAGGGATTCCCTGAAGTTCTCAATGAAGAGTTTCCCGAACGAAAAGGCTCTCTTCAAAAAGAGCTGGAAACAGTTACAGAGAACACAGGCATCCAATTCACTGCACCCTATCCACATTCCAATAATGAGGAGATCTTCATGAATGCATCAAGTCACGCTCGGCCAATGCGACCTACGCTCTCGTTACTCATCAGCCTGGGAATCATGATGCTCACCTCCGGGACTTCGCCCGCAGCTCAAAGTCATGAACAAGTGAAAACCGACATGGCCCAATCAGCACGCATTTCCATTGAGCAAGCGGTGCAAGCTGCAATCAATGAGGTTCCGGGCACCGTGATTAAAGCCGAACTCGAAAAAGAACATGGGCCACTCATGTGGGAAATTGAGGTCGTCGCCGCAGATGGAAAGATCCAAGAAGTCCATATTGACGGCACAAGTGGAAAACGCTTGGCCCTTCACGGAAGCGATGAGACTCCTCAAGCATCTGAGGCAGACATTCATGCCGGCACAGCTGATAAGGGAAACGCAAACATGTCCGAACAGAGTCCGAACCCATCAGCGACAGGAGAAACCTCGACGAAGATGAAGCCATAAGGCACGCACGCTTCTAGGATCGTAAACTCTTGCGGGCAAGGAGACGACGATTATTGTGTAAATGGATACATCACCAGCAACACTATTGAGTAGACGATCTACCAAGAGAGGGGATCAAGATGATTTCTGAACGACTAGAAAACACCACCATCACGATTAGCATTCACGGGGCATTTGATGCGGAAACGGCCGAAGAGTTTTCTTTGACCGCTCGACGTGCGTATCGCATGGGCTTTCGGGATTTTTGCGTGAGCCTGAGGCCTGTAAGTATGATCGATAAGGCAGGCCTACGGTTACTCTCAGACATCTTACATAAGCTCGAACAACAAGATTGTACTGGGTGCATTATTCATTCGCCGTCTTCTTTTCAAAGCGAGCGACACACTTCGAGAACAACTCGGGACCTTCCGGCACGAAGAAGACGCTCAAAACCTCTTCCCGTTCACTTAAGGCCCGACCTCACAACCTTAGGAGCCTCGTAACCATGAAACCTCTACTCGAAGGTATTTCTTCTCAATGGCCCCCATCTCCTCATGACCCTCGTGACCGAATACGTGTTGGACGAATTGATGGATGGGAAGTCAGAATGTTTTCACGACACGACACCCAACGAAAGCATTTCAAACACAAGGCGTTTCTGCACTTACAGCTTTGGCATCCAAATTGGAAGGTTTCCGTGCTCACGCCTTCTCACTTGACGGGAAATTTTTATGAACTCTTTCCGTTTCAAGGAGCAAAACTCCCGATCTGCTGTATCACCACCGTAAATAACATCTTACAACAGCAGCTTGAAGTTCCGGGGATTGATCCGATGATGTTACAATACATGATGCACTATTTCCTTTCTGATGAATCACGCCGAACTGAACCCGTTCACTCGTCAGTCAAGACGATCTCTTACGTCAAAAACAAAGACTAAAACGAACAGGACCGTCGATACACACTCATCTTTTTGCATGATGCAGGCAGAACTCTAGTCGGCTGTGCCTCTTGTCATATCCCTGCTCTCAAAGTTTACGATCCGGTTTTTCGCGAGCCGAGTGCGGAGCGGACGTCCAGAATCGTGAGGACATCTTTCCCAGCAGACTGAATCCGGTAGAGGCGTTGGTTAACCTAACTTTTTTAATTTCGTTTGACCGGCCTAGAGATCAACCTAACCAGATTAGTCACAACCAACATGGGAACGAATTTCCACTTGGCACGTTGCCTGGGATCCTAACCTTACCAAACGAAATAGCAACCAGCCCCCTCAACGTGGCATACCCAGAAATTCTGAGGGGTTTGGTTCGACTGCTCCTTACATTCATGATAGACCGACCACAACTCTTGTCGAAACTATTTTGAAACATGGGGCGGAGGAGCTGACTGTTACCGCCCTCACGTGTCACAGAAACAGCAAACCCCTTTTTCACTCCTGTAAAACTTAAGACTGTTTTAAATTGAGAAAGAAAGGTAAGACTATCTTTTGACTATTTTAAGTAAGACACCACATGCTGCCTCAGTATTTCTCCTACCTGCTCCTTCGCATTTCGGCGTTCTTCCGTATTTTCATTTTCTTCGTTCTGGCCATTGAACATATTTTTCCGGAAATTAAACATGTCCATCAATTCCTCAATGCTCTATATTTTGATAATGATAATAAAACTCAAAAGCAAAAACATCATCCACAACAGACAAAATGGCGGCGATAGTCATGAAACATGATATACCTCCAGAACCATCTCGCCTATTAGAATCAGACGACACGGTGAATGAAGAAAACCAGGACGATATTCGGTGTACATGTGGTCGGTTGCTTGCCAGATTATCCACCGATAGGACAGCCATTGAAGTCAGATGCCCGCGATGCAAACGAAACTGGACGTTCCCATTGAACCCTGCATCATTTAATCCAACGAAACGATAAGTCCTTCAAACTCAATCACCCACCTGGACAGACGAAACATCGTCCAACAGAAAGGACTAAAATTATGAACACATCGCCAATTTATAAAAATCCACAAACCAGTCAGCCGTCAACTTCATCCTCATCTAATCTTCACGAAAACCCCATGGGCATGCCGACATCTGAAACGGCAAAGAACCATCTGCCGCTTCGAATGGTTTTCCGGCACTCGCCACATCGCTACCTATCTTTTGTCTTACTTGGACTTCTGCTTGGAAGCGCCGTAGGCTGGCATATTGCTCCTCATAGCTGGACCATCGTACTTTTGTGGGGGTTTGCGGGAATTACCCTTGGGTTAGGCATTATCACAATTGAGTATATGTCATTACGCTTCCCTGCCTTCCGCATCGTTCATGTGGCACAAAGTGTTGGGATTGGAATGGTGCTGGCGTCAATGTTCATCTGGATAGCGACCCTTCTGTTTCCGACGTCCTCGACTCTTGTGTCGTTCATGACTCTCGCAAGTCTGCTTGCCTGTCCTTACTTGACTCACTCTATCAGGAGTCGAACACAGGAAGAGCCACCGGGACTCACACGCGAACTTTGGCCTCTCCGAGCACAGACCACCTTTCCCTTAAAAATACTCGATACGAGCACAATTATTGACGGAAGAATTCTAGATCTTTATGAAACTGGATTTCTGGAGGGACCAGTCCTCATCCCGCGCTTCGTCCTTCTTGAATTACATTCTGTTGCTGACTCGTCTCAAGCATGGAAACGCGCACGGGGCAAGCGGGGGCTAGAGATTTTACATCGCCTGCAAACCATTTCAGACATTGAGGTTCAGGTGACTGACCAAGAATTCCCCGATATATCCGAAGTCGATCATAAGCTGATCAAACTCGCTCAACATGTCAAAGGGAAAATTGTCACGAATGATTGGAACCTCTCCAAAGTGGCGGCGCTTCAAGGCGTCCAAACCCTCAACGTCAATCGCCTCTCCTACCAACTCAAACCTCCAGTCTTACCTGGCGACACGATACGAGTGTTTATCAATAAAGAAGGAGACTTAGACGGACAAGGCGTCGCCCATCTTGACGATGGGACGATGGTAGTCGTGGATCAGGCACGGGCGTATGTCCAAAAGACCGTCGACATTGTCATCACAAAATTTATGCAGACGCATACCGGACGAATTCTCTTTGCTGCACGACTTGAGCATGAACGAGCAAATACATTGAGCACATACCAGAGTACACTACTCAAGTCAGATTCAGAAGAGTATTCTAATCATGCACTTGTGGGTTCAGGTGGAACAAGAAAGGAATCGTATACATGATCATTCAACATTGTCCCCGCTGTGGAAAAGAAAGCCTCACGCCAACTGGAGCTTACTGGAAATGTACGATCTGTCGAATGGCCATTACCTCTCAGGCGTGGGCTCGAGACACCAGACCTCAAACAGCCGCACGTCCATTGACACAAACAAAATAGAACTCTTTCAGCTTGTCGTGAAGACAAAAAAAGGGAAGCGCTTAAGCGCTTCCCTTTTTTCCTCTGATGCTACCTACAAACACCAGAAACCTGTAAAGACTGCAATTAGCCTTCTTTATGCAATTGTTCACTCAAATAATTCTCAAGCCCGACTTGCTTAATCGTTTCTAGCTGAGTTTCAATCCAATCAATGTGCTCTTCCTCATCTTCAACCATTTCCTCAAGCTTCTGGCGAGTGTTGTAATC
>BQIX01000086.1 GCA_021604145.1 Nitrospirales bacterium | reverse complement strand
AAGATTATTCCGCCAGCTCATCCAACTCAGCATCGACTCATGCTTGATCAACTCGTACAATTCGCCGAATCATGGATATCAAAGGAAGCCTGGGTAGGTCTCATTGCCTTTTCGGTTATTGCCTTTATCGGCACTCTTCTCGCTATCCCAGCGATCCTCATCCGGATGCCTCCTGATTATTTCCAAAATCATCACCACAAACCCTGGTTCGCGAATCATCATCCTGTGGTACGAATCCTCGGCCTCTTCGTCAAAAATATTATCGGGATGATTTTTCTTCTTGCGGGAATTGCCATGTTGGTCTTACCAGGACAAGGGCTACTCACGATGCTTCTCGGCATTCTCTTTATCGATTTCCCGGGCAAACATCGACTGGAGAAAAAACTCATTCAACATCCAACCATTTTGAAGACCATCAATGCGCTCCGGAAAAAGGTCGACAAGCCACCGTTTACATTTGACTGAATCCGTGGAATCCGAACACGGCGCACGATTGCCCATGCCGACCCTAACAATTTACTCCCTGCGAATCCATTGTTAGGATATCCTTCGATGCGTACGTTCCAGACATTCAGCTGGATGAGCCTTGCGATCCTTTGTGCGATCGCATTCGGACATGTGGTCGGCTTCGTCAACCCATCAGAAAAAGTCAACGGTCTGTGGTTAGTCGTGGCCGCTTCGTGTTTTTATGTATTGGCCTACCGATTCTATGGACGGTTCTTGGCTCAACGGGTCATGAACCTTGACAACCAACGACGCACGCCTGCCCATCGTCTCGAAGACGGCACCAACTTCTATCCAGCCAATAAATATATTCTCTTCGGTCATCACTTTGCTGCAATCGCAGGAGCCGGCCCGCTCCTTGGGCCTGTGCTAGCGGCTCAATTTGGGTACATTCCAGGATTTCTTTGGATTGTCGTTGGTGCAGTACTGGCCGGAGCCGTACAAGACTTTGTCATTCTCGTCGCCTCCATGCGCCGAAACGGCCGTTCGCTTCCAGAAATTGCACATGCCGAAATAGGATCGGTTACCGGAATGGCAACAGCCATTGCCGTGCTCTTTATCGTCATCGTGGCACTGGCTGGGTTGGGACTTGCTGTTGTCAATGCGTTATATGAGAATGCTTGGGGAGTCTTTACCATTACGATGACAATTCCGATTGCCTTCGTCATGGGTATGTACTTGCACAAAGTTCGTCCAGGCCGAATCGGAGAAATGTCGCTGATCGGCGTTGCCTTACTGACAATAGCCATCATTACCGGAAGGGCTGTGGCTATGTCTGATTGGGCTGCCTGGTTCCTTCTTGACCGAAATACACTCATTTGGGGCTTGGCTGTGTATGGATTTTTCGCTTCGGTGCTTCCTGTCTGGATGCTCTTAGTGCCTCGTGATTACCTTTCAACATTCATGAAACTTGGGGTTGTCGCCCTGCTCGGTGCCGGTGTCATCGTGCTCGCGCCGGTAATTGAGATGCCACGCACCACTGAATTTATTCATGGAAATGGCCCGATCATCCCAGGCACGCTGTTTCCATTCTTGTTCATCACGATTGCCTGCGGTGCCATTTCTGGATTTCATTCCCTCGTATCTTCCGGCACAACCCCGAAGCTCATCAGCCAAGAATCTCAAGCCATCGTGGGCTACGGCGCGATGTTACTGGAAAGTTTCGTAGGAGTCATCGCGCTCATCGCGGCTTGCCTCCTTGTCCCAGGAGATTACTTTGCCATCAACACTCAACTCTCCATCGATACGCTCGCATCTATGGGATTTCCTGTTGCAAAGATTCATGAGCTTTCTCAAATGGTCGAAGTGGACGTTTCTGGCAGACCTGGTGGTGCCGTCTCGCTTGCCGTCGGGATGGCTTCGATTTTTTCAGCCCTTCCAGGCATGTCAGGTCTCATGGCTTACTGGTATCAATTTGCTCTTTTGTTTGAAGCCCTCTTTATCTTAACCACGATTGATGCAGGAACCAGAGTCGCACGATATCTTGTGCAGGAACTTGGAGGACATGCCTACGAACCGCTCAAGCAGATGAACTGGTGGCCTGGAGTCATTGGATGTAGCGGACTTGTTGTCGGTGCCTGGGGATATTTAATCGGCACCGGATCCATCTCGACCATTTGGCCCATGTTCGGAGCGGCCAATCAGTTACTTGGGATGCTCGCTCTGTGCATCGCCACGACCGTCTTAATCAAGATGGACAAAGCTCAGTATCTTTGGGTCACCGTTCTACCAATGATTTTTGTGGGAATCATTACCTTGGCCGGGTGTTACGAACTGTTCCACTTATTCCTCCAGCGAGCATTGACTGGCCCAAGCGCACAGGTCGTCACCATGTGGGTGAACACCACTCTCGTGGGAATTGTCGCGACGTTGGCAGTCATCGTCCTCATCGATAGCTTCATGAAGTGGTATGGATACCTCATTTTAAAACGGCCGTACACAAGCAGTGAAGTGCCCGAGGGCAAAGGCATTCAGCTACCAGCAGGACGCTGCTGTTAGACCACGTGAGAAAAAACGTATCTCGTCTCTCGTCAAGCGTAACTCGTAAAAACCACAAAACTTTTGCCTCGAGATACGAAATACAAGCAACGAGCGAATATCCAGGAAAATGCCACTGGCAGGCGTCATTAGGCATTCACAGAAAGGAACGTTATGGCTAATCAATACTCATTCGATGTCGTCTCGAAAATTGACATGCAGGAAATGAAGAACGCGGTTGACCAAACAGACAAAGAAATCAGCCAGCGATTCGACTTCAAAGGATCAAAAACAGAGTTGACCCTAAAAGAGAAGGAACGAGAACTGGAAATTGTCTCCGATGACGAATATAAGCTCAATGCGGTCATTGATATTTTGAAAGGCAAATGCATTAAAAGAAATATTTCCTTAAAAGGTCTCGCATTTGGCAAAATGGAGGATGCGTTAGGGAGCACCGTCCGCCAAAAGGTAGGGATTCAGAGCGGCATTCCTGAGAATAAGGCAAAAACTATTACGAAAGCCATTAAAGAACAAAAGTTAAAAGCTCAAGCCCAAATTCAAGGAGACCAAATTCGAGTTCAAAGCAAGAGTAAAGACGAACTCCAAACGGTAATGAGCTTTCTTAGGCAGGAAGACTTTGAGATTGACCTCACATTTGAAAATTATCGCTAAGCTTTTTTGTTACCATTTTGAGCGATCAGTCCGAGAGACATCCGCTCGTGAAGTCTTGAAGCGCGTCATCTAAGGCCTGTTGTGCGCTATTCGCGCGAAGAAGATCCAGCGCCTCCTCAAGCGTTCCCTGACCATGGCCTATGGGGACCTTCAGGCGATCCATCCGTTCGGTGGCGGTTTTTTCCACTTGAAAGGTGACGAGTTCCTGTGCGACATCAATGACCCCAAGTTCGACCAAAGCCACATTGAATGTCGTCGTTCCCGGCATTTGTGTCATCATCCGGCTTTCTCCAAAGGTGCCCACATGTGTCGATTCCGTGCTTGAAAATAACGCAACAATCAATGCATCGATATGATGTGGCTTGGCCGCGTTGAGAAGAGATGAAAACCCGTCCCCTTCTTGGATCCCATCGATTGGAATACGTTTCACTTCGGAAACAGCACAATGTTGCCCAAGATAAACCTGTATTCTCTGTGAAAGCTTGGATAGCAGAGGCAACGAAATGGGGGGAGCCGCCTCTCGGCCAGTGGCATCAGAATGGATGGCTAGCCCATATATCCGATCTTTTGACCAGAGGCCTACCGGTTTCGAGTTCAGGTCCATTCTGTCTACAGACAGCCCAAGAACCGCTGGCATTCGCGACCTTGGAGTCGAAACACACCCGCATGCAGTGATCACAAGAACACCAATCACGACTCCAAGACTAAGTTGTTTTCGACAGAATCTCATGACGAAGGCTGCTTCCTCCAATCCTCTTGAAAATGCATCAGTGCTTGCTTCATCGCATCATGTGCCGAAACGGCACGAAGTGTGTCATACGCGGTCTCATCTGTCGGGTAGATGGGCGGTTGCGTCACATCACGACGAACCACAGGATAAACATTGGATTCAAGCGGCACGTTGAGTCGTTCAAGGACTGACCAAGCAGAACCATTCGCATGAACAATGGGTAGGCCGGTCGTGCCATCGACCAAAGCCAACTCAACAAGCGCGTAGTTTTCAGCGCGAACGCCAACAAGAAGCCCTCCTCGAGCCCCTGAACCCTGTAGATTGCCCTGTAACGGAAAACGATCGGAGACTTCTTTTTCAGTACTCGAAAGCACGGCAAAAAGAAGATAGTCCAACCTTTCCTGTTGGGCAAGACGAACAAACTGGGAAGCATTCTTGCCATTCGTAAGGTGACCAGAGTCAATCACGCTCACAACGGTTAGGGGCAACTGTTCGTCCAAATTCGCTTTCAAACGACGAGTAAACCTGTCAAGCTCGGCATCAGAAAGTGCAGGAGCTGACTGTGGGGCTGTCGTATCATTCACGGCCAAAAGCCCGGCTTTTATACGACCGGCAGGGATAGGACCTGTTGGAAAATTTGACCACTGTTCATTGTCAACACCAAAATATACTGGTAGCCGTTCCGGTAAAGACTGCATCGCACAACTACTCACGATCAGGGAAGTCACCGTAAGGCTCATAATGAGAATAGCGTTCATGGTGCTCCTTTCTTGTAGATGATCGAACTGGCGACCATCATCAATCTGAGAATATTGGATATTGTCCATCTCCACTTCGAATGACGTCAAGAAAGTTCACTCTTCGCCACAAGAGTATATTGCATCTCCCGAGGTCATCGGGTAGGTTACCAGTATGTCGAGTCCAACGCAGAAATGGTTGCATATATTTTTCTGGGTCTTATTCGTGGGATCGCTTACCGCCTGCGATAAGATCTCCATCCCTCGCCTGTCGTTCGATGAAAAACCCGAGACCAAGCTCCCCATATCCGTTGTCTACCGATTTGACCCCTCGCTTGTCCAACATACCCAAGTCGTCGATGCCTGCGGCTTGCCCCATACGGTCAAATCCGGCGAAATCATTACCAAAACCTTTCTTAAGGTGGGACAAGAACATTTTGCATCGGTGGGCACTCAGCCCACAGTCTCAGCTGGCTCCACCAACTCGCTAAACGAAATCACCATTGACCTGAAATTTATTCAAATGAATTTTGAACCCATTGGCCGTTCAGGCGAAGAAGATCGGTATCATGCCAATGTTGGACTCCGACTCCAAGCCGTCTATCAAGACTCCCAAGGCAAGGCCTTAGCCCAAACCCCGCTTGACTACAAAGATAAAGTCAACATGTGGACTCCAGCACTCACCAGCCAGACTCAGTCATGCGTCACCGGACAATTTGATGCCGTGGTAGAAGATGCCGCTGAAACCTTAGCGAAAGAAATGGCCAACGTGCTTCCGCGTCTCTATGGTCAATCTCCACAGCCACCTGTCACGGGCAAGGGAAGCAACACCGCACAGATTCCCTCACAGACAGCATCCAACCAACATCCCTCGCTTTCATTCAGGACCAAACTCCAGGATGCAAACGATAACCTGATCCTCGAGGGTGGAGAGAACGTGATTCTTCAAATTGAAACGACGAATACTCGTTCAACGCCATTGCCCTCCGCTTATATCGAATTACGTGGGAGTCAAGCCATCGTCAATGCATTTTCCACAGTTACGACATTACCTATATCGATTGGCCCTCTACAGCCCGGGGAAAGTAAAACGACAGAAGTACGAGGCCGCATGCCCGCGACTGTTGAACAGGAAAAAGGTGAGTTGGAAGTATCGATTTCATTATCCCATGGCATTCCGCCCGGCGCGCATACTATTCTTGCCGCGATTCAACCCGGGACCTCCTCATCTCAACAGACTCCCCCAAAAAGCATGCTCCCACCTCCTGAAGACGGAAACAGCAAGAACCCTCCAGAGACCACGCCAGAAGAGATTCCCAATTACGCGCTTGTGGTAGGACTCAATGAGTATCGAGATCCATGGCCACAGGCCAACCAGGTTTCAGTACAACAGATACAACGTCTGACCGACGTTCTTGGCGAAACAGGATCATTCACCAAAGATCGCATCAAGGTTCTGAATGGAAGCCATGCCACTCGCACCGACATAGAAGAAACCTTATTTACATGGGCCAAGCATCAATTGACTTCCGATACCATCTTCTTCTTCTATTTCGCTGGTCATGCTCTGGTCGATCCGGAGAAGGGAGAGGTGTACCTCGTTCCGTATGAAGGCTCGCTCACCGCTTCCAAAAAACAGCTAATTTCACTACGAAGCCTTCAACGTGTCCTCGGCAAACTCAAGGTCAAGTTTTCACTCTTATTCTTGGATACACCCGTTGCTCAATATTTAGATGAAACAGGAACCGCCGTCGGATTAAACGGGTCGACTCCAGCAAATTGGCGTGCGTCCATTACATCTATGGATACATCCCGACCCCAGATCATTCAAATTCGACGACTTGCGGAAGAGAAAATTAAACAAGAACCCACTCAGCTGCTAGCCGGGTTGCGAGGGGAAGCAGATCACAATCAAGACGGCACGGTTACGCTTGGAGAGTTTCTAAAAAATTTAGAAAGTAAAGCAGAAGTTATTTACCCCGAATCTCGATCCCTGCCACACCTCGACACTCCGCTGGCTCAATAATTTCATCGAGACACGACACGTCGACACACTTCACGAATCACACTCACACTTGGCCTTACAAGAATCAGCACAGAGACGAAAGCATGTGAATGGTTGAGTAGATGGACAGGCATTGCATGCTCCATGCATGGCAAACAGTTGTCATCCTCAATTGCACGACTCATATCGCTTCCACTTTTTCACAATCTCATAAACGGCCATTATGATCAAAATATATCGGTATTCGCACATCATCACATTCTTCCGATTAGTTCAACATCCGTTCTCCTTTCAATGCAGGAAATAGGAATTTATCTGAAAAGATACTGAACGTATCGTGTTGAATCGTTTTTGAGTTTTAGTTTGGCCTTGCCTTTTCCTCCCACTATCAATACGCCTACAAGCAAATCTCCTGTAAAAATCATCATATTTCAAGCAGTTTTTTATATATGTGCACATGCAGTTCGTGTCTGGCACTAATTCTGCTTTATTAGAATTTCATTGACATACTTCATTCATACAAGGAGTCTTGATATGGCACACAACACATTTCTTCAAGAAGAATTACATCACAGACATATATTTCTCTTTAACATCTTCGGATATCAATCTAACCGCAACTCTGTACGAGATCGTCCTCGCATGTCTTTCAAAATGATTGAGATGACCAAGTTGCCCTTGTGTCTGCTGTTCTTTCTTTGTCTCTGTACCAGCGTATTCGGTGCCACTAATGACGCCCTGTTCACCCAATCAGGTGACTCACAGAGAGGGAGCATCACTCACAAGGGCAACCAACTCCAGACCTCTCTTTTTCAATACGGACGTGAGAATCACACCACCATCGAACAAGTTGGCGACGCGAACCATACAACAGTCCTTCAGCGTGGCCTTCAACACATGACCGATATTTCACAAATTGGTGAAGGACATGTGGCCACACTCTCTCAGGAGGGAGAAGCAAATCGGCTCAGCTTGAATCAAGACGGTGATGCGCACGAAGTTGATATTCGACAAGGTCCATTGTCAAATGAAGGCCACATCACCGTTGAGCAATTCGGCACGGCCCATGTGGCGTCAGCCCACCAAGATGGTGCATACAACACCATTACCCAACACCAAGAAGGATACGCCAATATCCTCGCCGCCTCTCAATTGGGTAACGACAATCAGATCAAGCAAGAACAAGATGGAAGCGGGAACGAAGCTTCTGCCCAACAACACGGCTATGGAAATACGATATCGCAAACACAGATTGGAAATAACAATACGGCAGAAGCCGAACAATTCGGGCAAGACAACTCAATTACCCACACGCAGATTGGTGATGGACTAGCCTATTCCATCATGCAAGAAGGGCAAGGGCTTGCTATTACCGTCACACAAGACTCCACTGGGACGGTGGCCATGAGTCCGTAGCACTCCAGGGAAAGGGTGCGGCTCGTCCGGCGCGCAGGACGGGAAATTTCATTCCCATGTGATTTCATCAATTCATTTACATTCATCAAGGAGGGTTTTATGTCACGCACATTCAACAGATATACGCCATTTGCTGGGATCAGCACCGCCGTTCTCTTCGCGTTGCTCACCACAGGAGCATGGGCATCGGTACCTAATAACGTGGCGGAAATGATTCAAGACGGCGACGACAATACCGCGACGATTGTCCAGGCCCCTGATCCAGACGGCATACGCTTAGAAGCCTACATCAATCAGGCTGGCGACTATAATTATGCGACCATTACTCAAAACGACTCGTCGGCCTACAACGTGGCGACGATTGATCAAAGCGGTGATGGGAACTCTGCCGGAATTTCGCAAAGTTGGTACTCAGAATACAATGAGGCCACTGTGAATCAAGGGGGCGATTACAATACCGCCTGGATTTCGCAAAACGGAAGTTCTCAAGACAACTATGCCACCGTGAATCAAAGCGGCGACGAGAACTCAGCCGATGTTTCGCAAAGCTACGGGGCAGAATACAATGACGCCACTGTGGATCAAAGCGGAGACTACAATACGGCTTACATTAACCAAGACGGCAGTCTCTACAATGTCGCCGAGGTTGATCAAAGTGGAAACTCCAACGATGCCACCGTCATCCAGCGGGAAGAGTCTGAGGGTAACTATGCCATGATTGATCAAAGCGGCGATGGCAACTCTGCAACGGTATCGCAAGACTATCATTCATTCTACAACCATGCCGAGGTCGATCAAAGTGGAGATTATAATTCGGCAACCATCGAACAAAATTATGATTCCGCAGACAACTCTGCGACGATTGATCAAAGTGGCAACGGTAATTCAGCTGAAATTTTCCAGAGTGAGTACGCCCAGTACAACACAGCCACAGTAGATCAAAGTGGCGATTATAACTCGGCAACCATTCTTCAAAACGAAGGCATGGACAATGTGGCGAGTGTCGATCAATCAGGCGACGGGAATCTAGCCTTCGTGAACATGGTTGGCCATGAATACGATGTAGTGACTGTGATGCAAGCTGGAAACGGCAACGTCGCCCAGTACAACCCGTAATCATCCATGAACAAAGGCTTTAGACGATGATTAGCAACAGACATAACTGGAAACGGAGCGCCTACCCTGCGGGGTGGGCGCTCGGCTTAGGACTTTGGCTCTGTGTGTATTCAGCACCTGCAGAGGGAACGCACGTTTCACTCGACTCAACAGATAAGGATCAACAGATGGATTCCAATCATCAAACCATCATTCAAAACGGTGTTCATAATCAAAAAACCATTAGGCAACGCGGCAAACACCTAGACTTGAGATTAGAACAGCAAGGAGACCGCAACGCGTCGGATCTCCAGCAAGAAGGCGCAAAAAACAAGGCCACATCGATTCAACAGGGGAACGACAATACAAGCCGTATTCGCCAACAAGGTTCTGGTAATAGGGCGACAATTATCCAACGAGGTCCAAGGAGATAACCCCTCATGGTTCGGTTTATCCATCATCGTCAAACCTCACGCTCCCAACATCATTTGTGGATTTTGACTCTCATACTTTGCTGCATGTGCTTCATAACGTCCTCATTCCCCCTGGTGTCAGCCCAAGCCGTTACGGAAGAGTCGGAAGAATCATTTCTGGGGATATCCGGATTAGTCGTTGATGAAACTCGAACCGTGGTAGGTCGAAATTTTTACGAAGCATTTACAGCGCAATGGACAAATCTTTCGTCAACAACTCAAAATATTGTCATTAGCGAATTAGCCGACCCGCGTTTTGGCAGTATTATTTCAGTCCAAATCGGAGAAAAAGTTGTGTTTCGACGTCTCTTGCCCCCTCGACTCGGTGACCTTGAAGAAGCCGTCGACATGGCGATAGCCAATGTCCGGCAAACCTTGACTGATCAAGAACGCGTTCAACAGGAACTGGAAATGTACTAGAAACCAATAAAAGTTCAGTCACATGTAGAAACGCAACAGGGATGGAACAGGATAGAACAAGGAGACACACACGATGTTGAACAAGATGATACTCACGGTGATTACCCTTCAATTGGCAGGTTTAGCCTGGATCAGTACACCGATCAACGCCTCTGAACTTCGTCATCAATTTATGAATCCTAATTTTGGCGGTAATCCATTTAATGCTCAACCCCTCTTGAATTCTGCCGTGTTACAAAACGATTTTGAAAATACGGAAACCAATGACGCAAGTACCTTAGAAGATTTTCAGACCCGATTAGATCGAGCGATCTTGAATCGTCTCTCTCGAGAAGTGGTTGCAGAAGTCTTTGGTGAAGAAAGCGATTTATCGGCAGGCTCGTTTAATACAGGAAATTTTGAAGTTCAAATATCGGAAGACTTGGATGGCGTGACGATTGGAATCGTCGACACTCTCACAGGTGATGCCACGAACATCCAAGTCCCATTTTTTTAATAATGAGGAGAACCGTGCTCATGAAACGCTATCATTATTCTGGAAGTGCCTTCTTTCTCATCATCGCCAGCAGCTTTTTATTACAGAGCTGTTCAACGTTGTTTCAACCACTAACCAGCGGAAAAGCTGAAGTGGGGTATGAGTCTCAAGTCTTTCAGCAACTGGCCTCCCTTCCACCCCCGACAGAACCGATTGTCGTGGTGGTCTATAAATTTCGTGATCATACCGGGCAATATAAGTCTAGTGACGCCGTCCTTCAATACTCCACAGCCGTAACCCAAGGGGCGACTTCTCTTTTAATCAAAGCCCTGATGGATGCGGGCAACGGGAAATGGTTTACGGTACTGGAACGGGAAGGACTCTCCAATCTTCTCAATGAACGAAAGATCATTCGCCAAACCCGCAAGCAGTATGTCAATGGCGGAGAAAAACTCCCCCCACTCCCTCCCTTACTCTACGCGCCTATTCTTCTCGATGGCGGAATTGTGGCTTATGAATCCAATCTCTTAAGCGGCGGAATGGGAGCCAGATATTTTGGAGCCGGAGGGTTTACCGAGTTTCGCCGTGATACCGTAACCGTGGACTTGCGAGCGGTTTCCGTCAAACGCGGCACCATTCTCAATACGCTTCAGACACGGAAAACGATTCTTTCTGCAAAGCTGGATGGCGGGCTCTTTCGCTTTGTCGATCCACTACGATTATTGGAAATCGAAGCCGGCATTGCCAGCAATGAAGCCCCGCAAATGGCAGTACGGGAAGCTATTGAACT
>BQIX01000085.1 GCA_021604145.1 Nitrospirales bacterium | reverse complement strand
CGAAGGCGGGTTGAGGAAGCGCTTCAAAAGACTGAGCGAACCTATCGTCAATCAAGCAAAATGGAAGCCATCGGGACTCTCGCCGGAGGCATTGCGCACGATTTCAATAATATCCTGACAGCAATCCTTGGGTATACCGAATTAGCCATTGCGACCGTCCCAAAAGAAAGTCGAACAAATCGAAACCTTCAAGAGGTGTTGACTGCAGGCCACCGGGCAAAGCATCTGGTCCAACAGATTCTCACGTTTAGCCGGCAAAGCGGACAAGAGCGGAAATCCATCGATATTCACCAAGTTGTTCAGGAAGCCCTCAAACTTCTTCGTGCCACGATTCCGTCCACCGTTGAAATTCGACAAAATATCTACTCCCAATCAACGGTTTTAGCCGATGCCACTCAAATCCATCAGGTCATCGTCAATCTGTGTACCAATGCCGAATATGCCATGCGAGAAAGTGGCGGGCTCCTGGATCTGACGTTGGAGGATGTGGAAATAAAAAATACGATATCAGCCGATCATCTGGAACTGAAGCCTGGCCCTTATGTTCGATTAACCGTGAAGGATAGTGGACCGGGCATGACAGCAGAAATCGTAGAAAGGATGTTCGATCCGTTTTTCACAACCAAACCGACAGGAGAAGGGTCAGGAATGGGTTTGGCTGTTGTACACGGTATCATCACGACCCATGGCGGAAGCATTTTGGTCGAGAGCGCACCGGGAATCGGCACGAAAATCGAGGTGTATATTCCGACTATCCAGACGGCGATCTGGGACGTCTTTTCTACTAAAGCCTCCATCCCAAATGGGAAAGAAAGTATTCTCTTTGTCGATGATGAAGAAACCATCGTACGGCTTGGCCAAGAACTTTTGACTCACCTCGGATACACCGTGACCATTCGGACCAACAGCGTTGAGGCCTTAGATTTGTTTCGCAGCGATCCACATCGCTTCGACTTGGTGATAACAGATCAGACAATGCCTACCATGCCCGGAGATGCCTTGGCTCGTGAACTACTCCGTATCAGACCTGAACTCCCGATTATTCTTTGCACAGGATTCAGCCATGTTGTCTCTGCTGAAAAAGCAAAATCTATGGGCATCCGTGGCTATTTAATGAAGCCCTTGGCCATCCGAGACTTAGCTCCAATCGTTCGGCATGTTCTTGACGAACAACCCTATTACTCCCAACATAAAGAAAAAGCCTCTTCGGTCTGATAAGGAAAAACCGCATACCGTTTTCCGTATAGCAACCCT
Organism: Nitrospirales bacterium; assembly: GCA_021604145.1. GTDB lineage: Bacteria > Nitrospirota > Nitrospiria > Nitrospirales > UBA8639 > JAGQKC01. The sequence continues at coordinate 10,054 of BQIX01000085.1, read as the reverse complement.
ACCGTCATTTCAGACAAACTCTCCCATTTTTTATCATCCCAGTCCCAAGCCAGAGGCTCTCACGCAACGCACGTACCTTATATCACAGGAATGTGCGGTTACATGCTTTTCCTCTCTCGATTCCTTTTCTGTTCCTTTTAATAGCACGTTAGTTTCTATTTTACCGCGAACGCGCTACAATTCCTTGACAGATTTCTCCACAAGAACATGACGAAAAAACCAGCCCAACACCCATGCCATCAATCTTAGTTATTGACGATGACCAACAAGTATGTGGAGTGCTTCGTGAAGCATTTGAAGTGGCCGGGTACCAAGTCAATATTGCCGGTGATGGCCATGAAGGCACCGCACAGTACCGAGCAGCCCCCTCTGACTTGGTCATTCTCGATATGCTCATGCCAGGGAAAGAAGGGTTTGAAACCATCCGGGAACTGCGTCGTGACTTTCCCTCCATCAAAATCATCGCGATATCAGGAGGAGGCGAACATCTCCATGTCAATCTCCTCGATCTTGCAAAACAGGTAGGCGCAAATCACACTCTTAAAAAGCCCTTTAAAATGCAAGAGTTACTCGAACTCGCCGCTTCGATGTTGACAGAATCTTCCACTTGATTCACGATTGACGGACGGCCTTGTAAAAGGGAGTGCCGCAGCCGAATCTTTCCATAATTCATCATTCAGACGTACGATGCTGTACTTTCAAATAAAACCGGACCCCGTCTTTCAAGCAATCCTTCATGCCGCACTTCAATCGGAACGTCAGGAAATTTCACGTATTTCCATGGACAATGATATCGATACCTGGGAAGCAGGCTATGGACAGATTTCCGAAATCTTCACACCCTATAGTGCACTTGTCACTATCGAACAATTATGTATTGCTAGCCAAACAGACACGGTGTACCGGCTGAACGATTATCATTGCCTCTTGATCTATGAATGCCTCAAAAACTATTGTGCCGTACATCAAGATTTGGCTTCACAAGAAGAGGACCAAAGCCAGACCATTTCAGCGTATCGACTTCAATATATTGACTTTCAAGAAATGGTTGATCTCTACTTTTGGGACACCGATTTTTTATTCCTCTCTGATGCCGGGCCCTTACAAAATCTCGACGATGATTCCACTTGCGTTGATATGCTCGAATCGACCATCTTGACAAAGGACCTTCAACCGCACCCTCGATTTCTTCAACTCACCCTCGTGACAGATCCATTGTGGAGAATTTCTCAACAAGACGAGTTTTTCCATCAAAGTTCTCGTCATTATCCAGATTTCAATTAATATTTATCACGTAAAGGATTATGGCATGCAAAAGTCTGCACAAACCCAATTCCCTATTCATACTCTAATACAGGAACGATGGAGTCCCAGAGCATTTGCCAACGACCTGGTGAAGGAAGAGACGCTCCAAAGCCTTTTGGAAGCTGCGCGATGGGCAGCCTCATGTTTTAATGAACAGCCGTGGGGGTTTCTCGTGGCAACCAAACAACAAGAGGACGAGCACACAAAAATGCTCACGTGTTTAGTTGAAGCGAATCAACAGTGGGCGAAGCACGCCCCCGTCTTAATGATCACCGTGGCAAAACTGACATTTGCTCACAATGGAAAACCCAATCGCCATGCATTCCATGATATTGGGCTGGCCGTAGGAAATCTGGTCTTACAGGCGACAGATCTAGGACTTGGCGTTCATCAAATGGCTGGAATTTTCCCCGACGTGGCGAAATCGCTCTACAACATCCCCGAAAACCATGAAGCCGTAACGGGGTTGGCGATTGGCTATATCGGGGACCCTCAGAGCTTATCTGACGAACTGCAGGAACGAGAGTTAGCTCAACGCACACGGCATCCTTTATCGCACTTCGTCTTTACTGAACAATGGGGACAGTCTGCCCCGCTCACAACATAACTATCACCACAATTATTTTCTCATGGAAAAGTTCTCCGCGGGTTTACCTTTACACCACAAGATGTCTGTCATCTGTGCTTCGACACAATCATCCATTGTGATCATAATCATTCTGCATGTTCTCCAGTCCTTTCTCATCAAGATCCAGAACATATCAACCGATTTTCATGGCAACACCACAGAGCTCATCCATATTGACCATTGAGACTCAAACCTCTGTTCAGTCAATAAAAAAATCATTCGCTTGATGACGTGAAAAGGATTTTATCTATGAAGTTCCACCGACAACGGAGAAGTCTCTTTCGATTGCTCCTATTCGCGCTCACAGTTCAACTTCTTTTGCCATACTCGCTACAGGCAGATGACATTGGACAGACTCACGCAACCAGTTGCTTATGGAGCGTGACTTCAGGTCAAAATACCATCTATCTCCTCGGTTCTGTCCACGTTCTCAAACAAGAGAATTACCCATTACACGAGACAATTAATCATGCGTTTGAATCGGCCTCGCACCTTGTCTTCGAGGTAAACCTTGATGAAATTTCTTCTCCTCTTACACAGAAACGTTCCTTAACTAAGGGCCTGTATACAAACGGCCGGACATTGAGTGATGCACTTTCGCCAGAAAATTTTGCTTTTGTAAAATCAAAACTCAAAAATCGTGGATATAACATTGACATGTTTAACCGCATGAAACCCTGGATGCTAGCCACAACGATTACCATATTGGAGCTACAGAAACTGGGGTTTGGAACAGATCATGGGGTCGATCAGCATTTTTTTGAGAGAGCAAAAGCCCAGGGGAAAACTGTCGAAGGGCTTGAGACGGTTGAGTATCAACTGAATCTTTTTGATAGTTTGTCGGCTGAGACCCAGGAACAGTTTCTGCTTCAAACCCTTGACGAAATTGATATTCTGGAACAACAAACACACCAATTAGTCAATTCCTGGACACATGGACAGATAGAAGGCTTAGAAGTGATGTTAGAGAATATGAAGAAATTCCCTGAAGTCTACGAAGCACTGATTACTCAGCGAAACAACAATTGGCTTCCGCATTTCGAGTCATACCTGCAGAAGCATGAAACCGCTATGATTGTGGTCGGCACCCTCCACCTGCTTGGCAAACGAGGCTTGCTTGCCATGTTAAAAGAAAAAGGATATGTCATTCAGCAACTGTGATGACTTCTTCGGAGAAAGTGGATCTTTTCGTCTCCTCTTAGCCAGACGTTTTACCTCTTCTCTATACTTCTTACCTCATCATATTCTCTATAGACTTCAAGACAACAAAAGTGGAAAATCACGTAGACTTGTGTAGAAACGACGACCCCCTTTCACCAACTTTGAATTCCTTCTTGCGCTTCGTTTACAAACCTCCAATATTTTCTTAAAAACGAGACACGACCCGATTAGCCACGAAACACATTCTAAAGGAGTTCAACACCCATGATTACAGCAATTGGCGATGTCTTACGGCGATGTTATGAACGAGGATGGATTACATCACGAGATGGGAATTGCAGCTTACGACGGGCCAGAAGTGTCTATATCTATATCACGCCATCGGGGTGGCGCAAAACGATTGTTCACCCAGAACACATGGTTAAAATCAAGTTGGCCAATGGTTCCATGCAGATCACGAAAGATACGCATCCATCGGGTGAGCTCCATATGCATTACCTATTACTCAAGGGAATGAACAAAACACGGGCGGTGGTTCATGTGCATCCCACCCATGTCGTCGCTGCCATGTATCGAGGATTTGATTTACAGAAAATCTGTAAAGACTTTCCGGAAATCTATCGATACACCCGAATTGGACCAAGCGTTCCTATGCTGCCGGCCATCAGTACAGAACTGGGCGATGCCACGGCAAAGGCGTTAGGCGTGACGGACACAAATCCAATTGGTGATTACGATATCGTCGGGCAGGCCAATCATGGCGTCTGCGCAATGGCATCGGATCCTTGGTCGGCCTACGAACACATAGAGCGGCTAGATCATATTTGCGAGATAGTCCTCGACAGTGGCGTGACACCTTGAGAGAAAATACTTCCACTCATCATCATGTCATCGTAAGGTGTTTTCGTATACACACTTTTTATACCTCCCACTTCTTGCCCGATGAGTCATGGCTCGCTATAGTGTCACTCTGTCGCAGTAAAATGAACATGCCATTTTACGTTACAATCTCTCATACAACAGTCTCCAGGGAAAGGAGTGTCCATGGCTCAGAAGAAAGCTGTCCGTCCGTCAGCAAAAAAAAATACTCCCGCTAAGTCTTCCTTAAAATCAAAGTCTCAACTTAAGTCTTCCGCATCAACCAAAAAGAAAACTTCCGTCAAAGGCAAGACCAAGGCGAAAACGGCGAACTCAAAGATAAAGAAGAAACCTGAAACAAAAGTTAAGCCAAAAAAATCTCGATCTTCCACAAAGGCCACATCTGCCAAAAAGATTGCCAAAAAACCAAGTTCTTCTTCGGCCAAGAAGAAACCTGCAGCTCAGCGAGCCAAAGCGTCAAAACCCAAAAACGTCAAACAAAAAACTCAATCAAAATCCATATCCAAACAGATTCAAAAGAAACCGACTTCCCTCAAAAACCAATACGCGAAAAAAGTCGGACTCTCCGCAAATGATCGATACAATATTGGAGGATTGTTCGCCTGCGCCATTGATCAGGCCAGAGATCCTGGCCTACGGAAGCTGAGAAAGGCCTTGACGCATCTGGCACTCTCCAGTCAGGAGCAAGAAAATTTGGTTCGATTGACTCAAGGCTTTATGATTCCGAAGTTATTTGCGGATGAAATACAAGATGAATCAACTCGTCAACTGGCGGTCAAAGAATTGGTAGGCTTTGCAAAAACCGAAAGTCAGTACGAACGAGAATGGCGAGCTGACCTAGAACAGTTCTCGATTTGGCTGGGAGTTCCAATGACATAAAAACGTGAATCGTTGCCATTTGCTCTTATCTAGCAAATGGGCTTTTCCAAGTTTACCAATGAAAAATGAATATATTGACAACCACTGCAAACTGAGCGTGCATCACGCCTTGAAGAGTATCTGAAGACCATCATTGTTAAACACATGGACTGACACCATCACACGATGGCAAGCTCACATAGACGTTGGCCCCATTTTCTGTACTCTGTGCTTGAATACGCACATGAAAACGAATAGATTGTACTGTCCATGAAATTCCCCAAAATCCCCAGAACACAATATAAGCACAATATCCTTTTTGAAGTGGTTTTTCAGGTCCGCTTCCCACCAATTCTGAAAATTGCTAATGAGGAGCCAGCAGCTTTTCAGGACATCATCCGAAAGAAAGGCTTTCCGGAGATGAAGGCCAAAAAATCTGACCTCACTTCTCTGCCTACCAATGTCCCTGACGCCATAAGAAAAGCTATTGCGGGTGAAGACGAATACTCATTCTTGTCGGAAGATGGCAACTGGAAGGCGTCACTCACAAAGGAATTTATTGCACTAACGTGCATCAATTATACGGATTACGGAGAATTTGAAGCACGTCTTACGACTGTGTTAAAAATTTTTGATCAAGTGTATGAACCAGGTTACTTTACACGAATCGGATTGCGTTACCGTAACCTGGCCAATGCATCTGTGCTCGGGAAGGAAAAGACTGATAATCTTCGCGAGTTCATCCCACCAATGATCGCGCCGGAATTGCAGAATGCGATCGGCGATGAAGTCGAGGCATTTGAAAAAACCATCATTTATGCCGATACCCTCTGTAATGCCAATGTGAGGTACATTTTCAGCGAGTTGTCAGGAATATTTGGAAGTTATAAGATAAATAATGAATTATCCTATATTATTGATATAGACTGTTTCACAGAAGAAAAGGAACGAAATGTCGCAAGCGTTATTAGAAAGAGCCGTCTCTTCAACGAAGAGTACGTTCGAAACATCTTCCACGCAGCAACCACACCAACACTTCACGCTGCCATGGAACCTCTTCCACGCGCGGACTGAGGGTACAACCTGGAATGGGGACGTTGTTGAGGATACGGATACGCTTTTGTTCTCAGATAGTGGGTACATTGCACGGTTTGCTGTTGGTAATCGTACCCGTGCGCATCTCCCGCGACTGACATCGCGCGAAGAGACGCTACGAAAGCTCCAGCGGAGTTATGCATCCGAATTGGCAGAGCCGTTCCTTGAAAAACTGCGACGCATCAGCCAACGCACAGATAACTGGGATGATAAAGGTTCCCGACAACCTAATCCGATTGCACTGCATAAGGCCCATAACATCCTTCTGAACTTTTTTCATTCCATCATTGATAGTGGGCGCGTGTGGAAAACACCATTTCTTTCAAGTGATGAAAATGGCCACATTACCATGCAGTGGAACAACGATACCCATGAGCTTCACATAGACATTGCCGAAGACAGTGAAGCCTATATAAAAATTTGGGGCACGAATATCGAACATGAGATGCATCTGAGTATTTTGAAGCCCTCTGATTATGTGGATCTGTGGGATTGGCTGAATTAATGACGGATGATCATGTTTCCGATGATGAAGAACTCTATCGTAATGTTCGCGGAGCCCTCACTGACGACGAATACTTTCACGACCCTCACACCGGTCAACTCATAATTACAGCCCAAGCGTTTCGCGACCGAAAAAAAGAACCGTCTGTCGATCGTGCAAAATTGCGCGATTATAACCCTGATCTATCAAGAATGGCCGGAAGCGGCATCGTCAGCTTGATTACCGAGGACGTACGGGCTATCGGTACTGTCCAAACGAAAAGCCCAGACGGCCAAACCTTTCAACATGCTGTTGATGTGGAAGCAGCTCCAATCCCTTCCAAAAATGAAGCCCACGCGCTTATAACCGTCTCGCCAGAATTCTTTGGTTCGGAGGCGAAACAAAAACACGCCTTTAGTTTGTTACGGAGAGCGCTCGCGACACTCGCCTCAAAAAATGGCTGGACGCTCGAACCCAACAAGTCTTAATACCTAGAAAACGCTCACGGCACCAGCTCACGTTTGTGTAAGTCGAAAAACCGCACATGTTGGCAAATCAACCGGAAACGGCTATTGGATTCACGAGCGCGACGAAAGACAAGCTAGGTGAGTTCACGGCGGCCTTCGATGGACTTCAACAGCGTGACCTCGTCAGCATACTCAATGTCCATACCGACGGGAATACCATACGCAATTCGTGAAACGCTGACGCCATGCGGCTTGAGGATTTTGGTGAGATAAATGGCCGTGGCTTCGCCTTCGATGGTCGGATTGGTGGCAATGACGACTTCCTGCACCTCTCCTGACTTCACGCGCTCTTCCAATTCATGCGCTCGAATATCGGCTGGCCCGACTCCATCTAAGGGAGACAACGCCCCAAATAAGACATGATACAATCCATGGAAAGCTTTGCTGTGCTCAATGGCTTGGAGGGTGCTGGGTTCTTCCACGACAAGAATTTTTGTTCGATCACGCTTCGGGTTCAGGCAAATATCACACAACGATTCTTCCGCGATATTTCGACATTGCGTACAGAAAGCGACTCGCTCTTTCACATCTCGAATCGCATCGGCTAAGCGCAAAGCTTCTTCTTTTTCCGCTTTCATGATATGGAACGCTAGCCGTTGCGCGGTTTTCTGCCCAATGCCGGGAAGTCGCACAAATTCCTTAGCAAGACGCGCTAAAAATCCACTCTGTTGACGACTTGCTCCAGAACCTTTTTCTGCAATGGTACCTGACACTCTCTCCTCCTGTTGAGCCTAAAACATACCAGGTATGCCCAGACCACCAGTCAACGACTTCATCTCTTCAGCCATCATATCTTTGGCTTTTCTTAACGCCTCATTCGTCGCTGCCACTAACAAGTCTTGGAGCATGTCGCGATCTTCAGACTTCATCACCTCAGGATCAATGACCACGCTTGCAATCTGCATTGCGCCAGTGACCTTTACCGTCACCATGCCACCACCTGCCGAAGCTTCAACTTCCTTAGTCGCGGCTTCTGCCTGAATTTTACCCATTTGCTCCTGCATAGCTTGGGCTTGCTTCAACATATTGCTCATATTACCAAATGGATTTTTTGACATTAGGCTTTCTCCTCTTTTGGGTCAACACGGTGGGCCGAGACCACTTCTCCACCAAACATCTCAAGGGTTTGCTTTACGATAGGATTTGCACGCACTTCGTCTATGAGGTTTTGATCTTCCTGGTCTTGGTGTTGCGATCGTTTCTGTCCGATCGTCGGAGCAGCCGGCTTCGTGCCATCGAGTTCGACCACGCGGACATTGATGGCGTGCCCTGATACCTGCTGACACACCTTCGCCACTAATGCTCGGTTTTCAGGTTTATCGGTTCGCCATCTGGCAACGGACGCATTCTTCGGATATCCGATAACGACCTGCTCAGGATTGACTTGCACCAACGTTCCCATCTCGACAAATGTCCCGATATTGGGGTGCTCTTTCATCAATCGATCCATCACACTTTCCCAGTCTACCGGCGACTTCGCTGTAACTGGTTCTGCCTCAAGTCTTTGGGAATTTTGCGCAACACCAACTTCTGTTGATGGTTTCGCTGGTATTGTATTGCCTGCTGGTTCTAGCCTTGTGGTCACCTTGCGTTCCACCTGAGAACGGTCGCGACTATTTGACTGAGGCGACGGTTCCGGACGGTGAGAAGCCGGCTTGGCAGGCTGAGGAATTCCAGTTCGCACAGAAGCGTCAGGGACAGAATGATTTGCAACATTCGAAATTGGCTGTCGCGGCAAGGGAACGGAAACAGGAGAGATTGCCGGCTTAGATTCTTGAGGCGACACCTTGCCTAATTGAGTCGCTCGAACGACTGCAGCTTCTAATAAAAATCTCGGGTGCGCACTCATTCGCAGACTATCTTCAGTTTTCGAAAAAATCTGAAAAACCTCCTGCAGAAAGGCTTCGCTCACTTGCTGTGCTTGATTCATGGTGACTTCGACTTCTTCGCTCGGCAGTTCAATTAAGGATTGGACCTGTTCACGAGAAGACACCACGGCTGCAACCAGAACATTTCGAAGACGTTCGACAACCTCTCGGCAATAGATTCGGAGTTCATAGCCTTGATCAAATGCCTGTGCCACACAGGTCACTCCAGCCGCAGCGTCTTGCTGAATCAGTGCGTCTACCAGGTTTCGAACCAATTCGTCCGGGACAGATCCTAATAAGGCTTCGAGGTCTTCATGACGCACAGCCTCGCCCCCAAATGCCACCGCTTGATCCAATAAGCTTAAGGCATCACGCATACTGCCATCACTGGCCCTTGCAATCGACGCCAGGCTGCGTTCTTCAATAGATGTTCCTGTTTCGTTAACAACGTGCTGCAATTGACGAATAATTTCCAATCGCGAAATTCGCCGAAACGTGAAATGCTGGCAACGCGATAAAATCGTGGCCGGAATCTTATGGACTTCGGTTGTCGCAAAGATAAATACGGCATGACTCGGTGGCTCTTCAAGTGTCTTCAATAAGGCGTTGAATGCCGAATTGGAGAGCATATGAACTTCGTCAATAATGTAGACGCGATACTTCCCGCGAAATGGAGCGAACTTCACGTTTTCGCGCAATTCTCGAACATCATCCACTCCAGTATTGGATGCACCATCAATTTCAATAACATCTACTGACTGTCCTCGAGTAATTTCATCGCAACTCGCACAGGTCTCACAGGGTTCGCCTGTAGACCCCTTTTCACAATTCAGTGCTTTAGCCACAATTCTCGCGACAGTTGTTTTCCCCACCCCCCGCATACCGGAAAAGACATAGGCATGAGCCACTCGTTCTTGACCAATAGCATTTTGAATGGTCTGAACGACGTGAGGTTGTCCAATAACCTCATGAAAACTACCTGGCCGATATTTTCTGGCGAAAACCTGATATTCCATAGACTTCTATCATTAATGTGAAACGTGGGAAATGAAAAGTAGAACTCGACTCAGAACAATTTTCGGTATGTATGTTTTGATCTTTCGGTTACTTTACTAGAAAATCGGGGCCAGGTGATCCTGCGGCACCCAGACTAGCCTGCTTACCGTTGCTTCCTTCCGGACCTGGCGGAGTTCACAGGATTCTGTTGCACAGGGCCCAGCCCCTTTTCTGAAAAAGTGAAAATTTCAAA
>BQIX01000084.1 GCA_021604145.1 Nitrospirales bacterium | reverse complement strand
CCATTACTGCTCACCGGATCAACATTAAAGTTTTGGCTTCGGGAAGAAGGACTTGATCTCAGCACCATTGGATTCTTTAGTCTCGTCGGCCTGCCCTATACGCTAAAATTTCTTTGGGCGCCATGGATGGACCGTTTCATCCCTATCGACTTCGGTCGCCGGCGAAGTTGGATGCTCATTAGTCAAATGGCTCTGCTGCTGACCATCAGTGCCATAGCTCTCACGAATCCCCTCACACATTTACCCAGTGTTGTGTTCCTCTGCCTTCTCATCACATTTTTCAGCGCCAGTCAGGATATTGTCCTGGATGCCTACCGACGTGAGGCGTTAACAGACGAAGAACTCGGTATCGGATCTTCGGTATTTATCTATGGGTACCGCCTAGGAATGCTGACCTCTGGCGCACTTGCGCTTTTCCTCGCGGATCAAGATTTATTCTCATGGCAAGATGTCTATCTGATCATGGGAACCTGCATGTTGATCGGGATCTTCGCCACCTGGTTCGCCCAAGAACCGACCAGAGAATACCCTCTACCCGCCTCCCTCCAGGAAGCAATCGTAGGCCCTTTTGTGGAATTTTTCTCACGACCGCATGCGATCCTCATTTTGGCCTTCATTCTTCTTTATAAACTTGGGGACAGTATGGGATCTGAAATGATTTCCCCCTTGATGGTCGATCTGGGAATTTCTAAAACCCAATATGCCATGGTCGTCAAACTCTTTGGAATGATTGCCCTCATTGCCGGTGGGTTATTAGGGGGATTGGTCATCTATCGACTCGGCATTATCCGCTCTCTCTGGATCTTTGGAATCTTACAAATGGTATCAACGGCAGGGTTTGTAGTTCTTGCCATGGCGGGCAATCATGTCCTGGTCTTAACAGCCGTCATTGCATTTGAAACCATCACGAGCGGCCTAGGACAAACAGCCTATGTTGCCTTCATGGCCAGCATCACGAATAAACGATTCACCGCAACACAATATGCACTCTTAACAAGCTTAATGGGGGTTCCTAGAGTCATTGCAGGGTCAACAACGGGAATCTTAGCTGACTGGGTGGGATGGGAGGTTTTTTATGCCTTCTGCACATTCATTGCGTTACCAGGACTTCTGCTGATCAGACGAATCGCAAAAATCGAGGCACACGACGATTCACGAGAGACTCGCCAGCCACTCATCTCTGAGAGTAGCAGATAGCTTCCTTCGCTATCTTTTTTTGGGAAACCATGGGACAAATACACTGGTCGTCCGTTGGTACGCACGATAATCTTCCCCACGCGTGGCAAGCGCTTGAGCTTCGGCATAGGGAATGCCAGTCACCGTCAATAGCGCTCCGGTCATGACCACCGGACCAATCAGTACGTACCACCCAAATGGCACACCAATAGCCATTACCATATAGGAACACCAAATCAGCATTTCAAAAAAGTAATTGGGGTGACGAGAATAGCGCCATAATCCATCGCGATACGTTTTTCCTGCATTCTCAGGAATTTCACGAAATTCCCTCAATTGATAGTCGGCAAGTGCTTCTCCTGCTATCGCCATAAGCCAAAGCATCATTCCCAGAATTTCACCAATTCCAAATGGCGGATAAGGATTGGCCATAAGAATGACTAGCGGAATCAAAAAAATGACTACGGCCACGGCTTGACCTTGGAAATAGATAAAAAATCCAAACTGCGCCCATTTGCTCATTTTCTTTCGAAGTGTCTGATACCGAGCATCTTCGTTTTTTCTATAGATCCTATGAACAAGCAGATGCCAGGCTAATCGAAACGCATAGACCATTCCCATTGTGCCAAGCAGCCATTTCCTTAATGGATCGCCCTCAATGACAATTGCCGACACAAGGCTCATCACACCAAAGACCAGACAAAACCCTAAATCAGCAAGAACCGCATTGTGATGGAACCATTGCACACACCAAAAGCCGAGCAGGACGATGGCTGCAATTGGCCAAACAATGACAAGGATGTCAAAGGGAGGAGGAAGAAAAGACATACTCGAGATAAGAAGTATAAAGGTTAAAATGAAATGTGGAAACTTAAAAGAGGATATGCGGCCTCAAAACAAAAGGCACTATTTTTCAATTTACACTTTTCACTTTATCTCGTTCTAGACATTACCCTGCAGTTAATGAAAGAGGGCTACGCACCAGATTCTGATCGGCTTGAGCATTTAACTGGACTTCGATTAAAAAGACTTGTTCTTTAGGAATTTTCCCTTGTTGAATGAGATGATCACGGATTGCTTGCGCACGTTGCTGAGCTAAAAGACGGACCTCACTTTCATGCACATCCATGGCATCCAATAATTGACGCTTCATGCGTTCCCAGGGCTCTTCCTGTGTAGGCTCTGAGTTCATCGCTTCCCTAGAACTGGCGTTCTTGGGCTCTGGCACGTCTTCAGAATTTGACTCGGCCTTCTCTGCAGTATCGGATACAGACTCGAGCTTTTCCGCCATCGCCTCACCGAACTTCTGGATAAAAAGCTCGCGAATGAAACGGCGTTGCTCGTCAGACGTCATGGGTGATTCTTTCTGCTCACGCAGCCCATTGAGCTGCGTCTCGAGTTTTACCTCAGCCAGTGCGGTGCGATCATGCGCCGGATCGGCCGTTCCCGTGACTTCCAGTCTTAACGCCGGGCGTTCAACAAGCGCACTGGCAAGTGCATTAAGCTTCTCCTGCTCTTGTTCATTTAACTCCTGAGACCCAAGCTCAAATTCCACGAACTGGAGATCATCACTTCCCCCCCCAATGAGGCCTCCGACAAGATTAAAGGGTGAAGCCACAGCTTTGGTTAGGAGGTTGAGCAACGTCTGCATCAACACCCCACCATAGCTGAAGTCTGGATCATTCAAATTACCCCGGACCGGCAAATCAATATCAATTTTTCCATGCCGGTCCTTGAGCAGTGCGATCGCCAGAGGCACAGGCAGCGAGGTGGCATCTGGACTTCCCGTCTCTGCCCCCATCGTCATCTGATCGATGAGAACCTTGTTTTCTCCCTCCAAAACATGTTCAGCAACCTTGTACTTGAGGTCAAGAGACAGTTTGCCTTTCGAAATTGGATGACCCGCATATTTTCCGGAATACGGAGAAACAGCAGTCAAATCCACATTTTTAAACAGTAAGGTCAGATCAGAATAGGCGTCCTTGCTGAGCGGATTAATTTTCCCGTTCACTTCAAACGGCGCATACTTGTCCACTTTTCCTTTGAGTTCAATATCAGCCTTTGCCATCTGAGCGGAGGATAACCCGGAAATCGTACCCGTTAATTCCTGGATACCTGTTAGGACATTCGGCTCTAATGACAAATCAGCAAACTGCGCAGCCGCATTCACAAGACGCACTCGACCAATCTTGACGGGAAGGGGCTCTTGGGCTGGGTCCGAAGACTCGGATTGCGAAGACTCTTCCTCTGAAGCGTCAGGCTCTCCCTTAGCGCCTGGGGGTGAAAATAATCGTGAAAAATTCATCGATCCATCATCAGTAATCGTGGCCTTGACAAATGGTTCGACAAGCTCGATTTCTTCGATCGACACCGTTGTCGGCTCAACATCCAACACCAGCTCTTTTAATGAAAGCGATTGGAACTTCAAAAATTCTTCCGTCAATTCAGGGTCACTCGCGATGAACTGCTTAAGAGCCACCTGCCCCTCATAATGGAGAACGGGCGATTTCTCTGGCGCTCCCAGATATTGCAACTTGCCATCCAAATCAATGGCTCCATCACTCAGTTGAAATTGAACATGCGGAGACAAATACGGTGAGAATGGCGGAAGGGCTAATGCTGAGAGTTTCAGGTCAAGGTCGGCAACCACAGGCTCAATTCCCAGCGTACCCGTCAAGTCAACTTTCCCGGTGTCATTGAGGGTGAACGCCAATGCCACATCAAATGGTTCTTGAAAGGTCGTCTTGAGTTTTTTGACTTGAAGATCGAACCCAGCAAGATTGAGTTGAGCGGGAGGCTCGACCGCTCGATCCTCGAAATCAATCGTATAGTTTTGTAACGCAAAGTCTTGAATGGTTACGACCCAAGGCTGGCCATCTGCAGAGTCATCACCAGAAGGAGCATCAGCTTGGTTAGCGACAGAATCAGATTTTTCGGTTTCTTCTCTCGCATCGATGGGGGCAAAAAGTTCCTGATAGTTCACCATCCCTTTCTCGTTTAACCACGTTAAAAACTTGGCATCTTTAGAACGAACCAATGGGATTGTCACCTGCTGTGAGGACACATCAACCTTGACACCTTCGACATTGAAGGCGGGAATCGACATCACGGTATCAGCATTACCTTTCGCCGCAAGGCTTAATTCGCTGATATGGACTTCACCTTCCGTCAGTGTCGTCTCAACAGCATCTGCTTGCGTTGTGAGTTGGTATTTCGTACTGACATTTAACAGACCTTTTTGTATTTCAAAATGCAGCTGGTCTTGAAGGTATCGCCATGGAGTTTGAAGACGTAATCCGGTCAACGAGATCTTCCCTGTAGAACTGAGAGGCTCTAATACAAACGTCCCTTCCCACTGTAGCACCTCACCTTCGCTCAACTCAGCGGTCACTGTGTAGGGATTTTCTAAATCTGGGTGCGTCGCAAAATTATTGAGGGAAATTTCAATCGGAACAATATGGGCGTGAAATGGTGTCGGTCTCGATTCATCGTGAAACTCAACCATGCCTTGCTCAATGGCGACTCGATGGATTTCGATGGCAGGCAGACCTTTATCCTCGCTTGGTTCTTGTGAAGATCCATCTTCTTTAATCTCTGAGTCTGATTCAGAAGAAGGTGTTTGTCCCAGCTCAGCGACATTCATGGTGCCATCTGGTCGAATTTTGATCAGTCCATATGGCAATACCAATTTGATTTGTTCGAATGTATAAACCTGTTGAAAAATGGAGGAGACTTGAAAATTCACCAAGAGTTCTTGGAATCCAAACAGGGGACTCTGGTCTCGCTCTTGGACTTCAAAATTCTGAACACGTAATGAAAGCGTGAAGGGGTTAAACGCAATGTCGTTCACCACGACTGTCCGATCAAGCTGTTCAGACAACATGGCTGGAAGTTTGGATTTAGCCACCCAGGGAATCACGACAAATCCCACAAGTGTATACAGCAATAGTAGGCTTACCACTATTATGATCAGTCGCTTTGTGTTACGAAAGAATGCCATGACAAATTTCTGACAATACTGTGAATTCAGGAAAAAGTTTCGAGGACCATACCACACAGTCTATCATTTCACTATACTCAGCTAAATATAACGATTTGCATCGCGCAAGACCATTGATCATGGCCGGCTCGAAAGATCTGAGCAACATCTTCACCCAAGCTCTCTGCAAAACTTGACTGTGATCACTTGTATTTTTAAGCTCAAGGCCAAATCGACCAATCCACGATACCTATCCGAGAACCGACAGGACTTCACGCCTAAAAATCTCCGTATCATGAAGATGACGACGCTCCGTGACCATACCGGCAGCTTCCGGCAATCTTAAGTGCATAGATGCTGCTGAGCCTTGGCACCTCACGCGGTGTGTAATCACCACAATCGATACGCTATAATGATAGAACACGCGTTGCACCCCATTCATAGATCGTACCCGAGCGTGCCCCCTCGATTACCACAAACGTCACAACGAAACCTTGTCCGCTAGAATAGAATACGGTACCCTTAAGTAAGGGGATGCGAATGGACAGACCAACCACCACAACGGTCTCAAGCAAATTCAGGCTCAGTGGATTCCAGATAGTTGGAATCAGTCTCCTTCTCATCCTTGTCACTATTATTTTCACGACGTGGTGGATGAGCAACAATATCTACGCGGCTCCATTCACCCCCACACAACTGACTACATTAGAGCAACAAACTCTCGAAGCCAAGCTGACTCAGATTTCTGAAGCCCATCCGCCAACAATCGACTCATCAACAGCAAGACCAGCAGGGTCGTCATCCGGACCATTAGAACCAGAACCCTATGACGAGAATCATGGGAAACGAGAAATTCACTTGTCTGAGAAAGAACTGAATGCCCTGATTGCCAAAGATCCAGAAACCGCGAGGCATGTGGCTGTAGACTTAACCGATGATCTTGTTAGCGTCAAACTCCTTGTTCCCATGGACCACGATTTCCCTGTGCTTGGCGGGAAAACACTCAAGTTACATCTAGGGGTTGTACTCAAATATGTCGACAATCGACCGGTTGTCGCCATTCGCGGTATGAGCCTTGGTGGAGTTCCACTGCCTCAATCTTGGTGGGGTGATATCAAAAATGTGAATCTTGTGGAAAAATTTGGTACAGAAGGCGGTTTTTGGGATCAATTCGCCAAGGGGGTAGAACGCATCAGTATTCAGGAAGGTCAGTTTCGTATCAAGCTAAAAGAATAATCCCCCTCTCTCATTAATGCTGACCTCGCAAGAACCGATAGAGAGTGTAAGCCAGCAATTAGTTGATTCATAGTATATAATGAATACAAGATGTCTCGATTTCACCCACCATTTCCCCACGGAGAACCCTATCCATGACGCTTAGCTTAGAGGACCAAGAAGCCCTTGAACACGCCTATTCGCTACTTGAAAATCCCAGCTTCGCCGCCAAAGTCACCAACCTCATTGGAACACCGGTCGAAAAAGCTCTGGCGGTCTTACCCGACAATTGGTCAGACAAGTTAATGACCTCTACCAAAGGGGCACTCTCAAGGGCTCTGGATGTTGCGGTTGCCACGCTCAACTACCAACATGCTGGAGAGGCCTCGAACACGGCGCATAAGGTTTTTACATCAATCAGTGGAGCACTCGGCGGAGCATTCGGTCTTGGAGGATTAGCCATCGAGCTACCCATCTCGACGACCATTATGCTTCGATCAATTGCTGATATTGCGAGAAGCGAAGGGGAAAACATTCTGGATGTGGAAACCAAGCTCTCATGCCTCGAAGTCTTTGCACTCGGAGGGCCGACTCCAAACGATGATGGCTCTGAAACCGGATATTTTGCGGTTCGAACCGCTCTGGGTGCTGCAGTTTCCGAAGCGGCGAAGTATATCACTGAACGGGGAATGGCCGAAACCGGGGCTCCAGGGTTAGTCCGACTCGTCACCCAGATCGCCTCACGCTACAGCATTCAAGTGTCTGAAAAAGCCGCAGCTCAAGCTATACCTATCATCGGTGCAGCTGGCGGTGCCACAGTCAATCTCTTGTTCATTAATCATTTTCAAGATCTCGCACGCGGCCACTTTACCGTAAGACGATTAGAACGCATTTACGGACCAGTACCCGTCAAAGCCGCCTACGAGGCACTCGGAAGCGCTGGACAACACACCGACAATCAAGCTGAGTCATATTCCGCTTCCTCCCGCTAACGCTTCTCGACTACCACGGCGGCCCCTTAGTCCTGTACAGATATCCGTTTTCATCGGATCAACCTCGTATTAGTGAAAAGTCTAGACAACAACAGTCTATGACCCTATCCAAAAGCTGCAACCCATGGATCTTGATTCAAGACCCAGAGATAAAAAAATGTCCCGAGCCATCCGTGATAGACGCCCAGCACCCACAGATTCCGATGCTGAAGATAGCTGGGAATAAAGACGCATGCCAAGAGCCCAGTGGCGCACATTAACCATCCATGTGGATAATGAACGACAGAGAACAAACAGGCCCCTATCAGCACAATACCCCAGGAGCTAACCCGGGGAAACAGTTGAACCATATTCGACACGCCTAATGCCTGGACGAGAAATTGCTGAAGCACTCCCCATATCGGGTACACCAGCAATAGAACAGGGATGTGAGCACTCCACAGATCACGCCCGTAACTGAATGCAATCAAAAACATACCCACCATCGCTATCATAAATACGATGGTGGGCCATACAAGTGCGACCTTCAGGTTATCAGTTCGAAATCCCCATCCTCTCCAATGATCAGGCCTTTGCCAAACCCGACATCCGACATAGGTCAACCAACATATGCTCGCCAAAACGATAAAGAACCCTTTAGCATCAAGGCCTTGAAAGACAACATGCGCCACCCCCGTGAAGGCCACAGCTCCCAGTTCGAGTGCCGGCGACCCATGTGGTGTGACAACCTTTTTCATCACATCGATTGCATTCGCAAAAACCCACTCCTAACATTTTTTATTGAGATAACCTTATTCAATGAAAACTATCAAGATACTCGAATTGCTAATTCCCAGTATCCAGACAACCTCTTGTACCTAACCATGGCCAACTGCCCATCATCATTCATAGAAATATCCAAAATATATCGTCTGGTCTAATTCATTTGCTAGATAAATGTTATGACGCATAATCCATGGCACAGGATTCCACGGGGTATCCGGATGATACATTGTCCCAGGATCACCCCATGCACCATTTTCAGTCGGGAGTTGGGAGACTTGGTCATAATCTGGGAAGCTGTTATAGGTCAATGCGGTGATACCACCGGCTATGCCAGGAGGTGTAACACATTCAGCAACTTCGTTGCCAAAGACATTGAGCACCACCAGTCTATTTTGATCTGTATCGCTGGCCACATATGACCAGGGAGCTGCCGTGAGACCTTGAATACTCGACCCAAGCGAAACATTCACACTTCCCAAGACAACTCCGTTATTCGCGACGGCCTCCAGAACATTGCCATCCGTACGAACAAAATATAACCCATTGTGAGCCAGCGCGACGCCACGCCGTGCAGGAACGGTAATCGTGTCGGTATGATTGCCTGTATCAGGATCAATGCCAATAATCGTATCTTGGTTCGAGGTGGATTGGACGGCCCAAATGATGTTCCGAAACCGTCCATATGTCATACCGCTAATAACGTCCTGATCGAGAGGCGTTTCAAATCGTGCGGCTTCTCTCGAGACGGACAGATGCAAATAGAGTAAGACGATTTCATCTTCATATGATGTCTGAGTCAGAAACGCTAAATACGGATCGTTGTTACGACGACAAATGGTTAACGCACTGCCCGATCCGGTTGTCGCATACGGATAGGGGTATGACCCGACTTGATAAAATTGTAGTGGTGTAGGCGGCATGATCGACTCCTTTTTCATTGATTAGACCGTTCGGTAAAAAGAGAAATCACGGCACAATACATGGGACTACACCCCTGATATTCGTCCCATTCAAATGAACATTCCTCAAACGCGCTTTAACTAAACATTTCCACTTATCGTTTTTGTCCTTTCGCCCTTCAAGCCGAATTCGATAATGATGGTCTTCTTTCAGGTTGGGAATCACATAAAAGTTATTTTCAAACTTTCGAACTTTTTGGTTCTCGTCACAGGCATTGGTAAACGTATCGCCCCAATCCTTCCAACAGATTTTCCATTTATCGTACTTATCAGGCTGCACGCTCCACCACACTTTGATATTACAAGTCCCTTTATCGAAATCACAGGAATGCCCGCCTTCAAATCCATCATGGCCTGTGGTCAGCCAAACTGATCCTCCGATACCCTTGTCGTTATGGGGAGGTTCGTATGGTTCACTGTCACGCTCCTGTTGTAGACCATCAGGACAATCCGGATCAGCAGAACAAGCATTCAAATTACAATAGCCATCCTTCCCACACGGTGGTGGTCCATCAACAGAATCAAGCGCCACAAGCCGTATCGGCAAGGCACTTTGACGATCCGTTTGGGAATACGCACTGTGAGCAGCGAGCAGACGCCGCTGAAACAATTCATTGTTCATTAATGTATAAAGTCTGGTATTAGAACTCTGGATTCTGCCCAATTGTATTTCAGGTCGAGGGAGCTCTCGAATCTGCTCCTCCGACTTATTGTTAGTCTCCGCACTCACAACACATGGCGCACAAAGTCCCAGAATCAATACCATGACCACATGAATTTGATATCTCATATATTTCATTTTCACGCCTCCTTTTTCCAGCCTACGTCTTAGCTTCCTTGAGAAGCACCGTGATTACAAAAATTCTAACGCAAGATTATTCAATATCACCGATCGACATCGATCAGAAACCATTGTGCATTTCTACAAAGTCATAGATCCCTCAACCTATTAGTGTGCCTAAGAAGTCGAAAAAGTGAATGCGTTGCTTTGCGCCCTGCCGCCACACAGACTATAAGCCTTTACTCGCCAATAGTAGGTCTGGTTGGGATCTAACGTGACTTCCGGCATCCAATGGGTTGCCGTAATCCCGAAGGTTTGCGCAACAATTCCCCCGGTAAATGGAGGAGGTTGAGATGCCAACGTAACGTCAAATGTCGCAGCCCCAGCCGTTGGTTCCCAGATTAGGAGTGGTTGATTTTCTACATTAATAGCGTTGTTAGCGGGTTCAATGGTTACGGGCTTTACCGGTGAGCCACAACTCGCATTTAATTCTGCTGACCCGCGTTCGCATGGGCCTAAAAGAAATGTCTGAGGACGCCGACTTCCATTTTGATCCAAGTCCCCACACTGAAGCGCACCAGCATTCACAGCCGGGCTACCCGCCAACGGCACATAAACATGCGTATAGGTTCCTGCTTCAAGCCTACCGTCACTATCAGTAAGCGGACCAAGCAGCGGATCCAAGAGGGCGACAGCCGTCCCATTCACATCATTCGTAAGAGGCGTGAAAGAGCATCCATCGTCATTTCCGATCAGGTTGTGATTTAGCGTGTCGAAAAATCCACCGCAATCATCGCTCGATCCACCGGCATTGTTTCGAGCGAGAATGGAATTTCGCATAGCCATACTGCTTGAATCCAAACCACCACCAGAACCCAACGCAATATTATCAACAATTGTTGAATTTCTGAACGTAGTGGTCCCAGACGCAGCTGATCCATACGCCCCACCACCATCACCCTCAGCCAAATTCAATGCGACGGTTGAGGTATTCACCGTAACATCAGCTCCATACACCCATAGCCCCCCTCCATTTTCTAGCGCCCTATTGGAGACGAAGCTACTCTGTATGATATTCACCGTGCCTGATAGACCTAGGTTATAGACACCTACACCTCCCCCATAACCCGAATGGTTTGAGTGGAATTCGGTACCAATCACTTTGACATCCCCACCGGCCTCTACATAGAGACCTCCACCTGATTCTATTAAACCTGTAAAATTGGTGTAGTTCTCAAAAATAACAGAGTTCACAATTTTTACTGGCGCAGAACCACAATTGACCGCAATCGCCCCACCAAAAAGATCTGCCGAATTATCGTAGAATGTTCCATTCGTGACATGAAGCTCACCAAAGGTACGAATCGCCCCGCCCCGCCCGGTGGCAGAATAAAGCCCTGTAGTATCCATGGCCCGATTGCTTGAAAACGCGGTCTTGTCGATGAATACTTTGGCTCCGGTCCCGATATA
>BQIX01000083.1 GCA_021604145.1 Nitrospirales bacterium | reverse complement strand
AGAGGTAATAGTTTCTTTTTGATGTGACGGATAAGTTGATTCATTTCTTTTCGTGATTGTTCAAGCAGTATTGACAGAATGACTAGTTTACCTTGCCGACGTTGGCAGGCCAAGCGGACAAGATCGATATCTGAATTGACGCCCAAATAGACAGGGTTCCAGCCATTGTTCTGAAGAAGCAGTGCCGTGGTCATGGCTCCAATTTCGTGGAAATTGTGAGGCGCACAGGCAATGATCGCGGTTGGGTTTTTGGGGAGGCTGTTTTTTCGCAGAGTGTTGACTAGATGATGGCGAATGGTTTGCGTGACGAGATGTTCACTCGTCATACGAAGCTGGCCTTGATGCCACAATTCACCGATTGTTCGTAAGGTCGGAAAGAGTATGCGATAGAGGGCGTCTTCCAGACCAAGTTGATTGACTAACGAATGAATGACTGACTCGGTTGTGGCTTGATCTAAGCGACGAGCGGCCAGCAAGATGGTGAGGGCACTGGGTTGAAATTCTGGTGGTAGAGACGGGCAGTCAATAGCACTTTCATTCATATTCTGTTGAAGTTGTGTTCTGCCGATATGAGCCAATTCTCCAATCGTATGTCCCTTGCTTATTTGCCATTGTAGATATAAAAGCAATTGAATGTCTTCTTCATCGTACTGGCGGTATCCATTTGGTTCCCGAAGTGGGGTAAGGAGGAGATATCGTTCTTCCCACTTTCGAATGACATGCGTACTGAGTCCCGTGATATTCGCGACCGTCTTAATACGATAACCTGGGGAATGTTGAATGGTGCTAGACATGATTTCTTAACATCAACTCTTTCGGGTGCGGATGAAGATACACCTGATCGGCCAAGTAGGGTATATCGAAGACGCGAACGTAATGACTCATCAATGTCAGCGGCACAGCCAATGGTGTCAACTTCCGGTGATAGTCAAGAATGACTTCTTGTAATTCCTGTTTCTCGACACGACTCAATTGCTTTTTGAGATGGCCGAGAAGATGTTGGAGGACGTTCACGTGCTTCCTGACCGTCGCTTTCACCTTCAAAGCTTCCATGAAAATGGTGCGATAGGCAAAGGCTAATTGTTTAGGTGTGTAGGATTGAGCCGACGCCACGAGATGTCCAAGTTCCTGATAATGCGGACGACTATGGGCTAGTAACAAATATTTGTGGTGTGTATGGAACTGGACGATAGCCCCTTTGGTGATGACCTGTTCGGACAGCGTGTTCCAGCGATGAGAACAGAAGACTCGTTCGATAAAGTTTTCTCGAATCGCTGAGTCGTGTAATCGCCCTTCATCTTCAATCGGAATGGCGGGGAGTGACTGTTGAAAGGCCTGGGCGAATAGGCCAACTCCGTTTGAACTTGGGATGCCATTCTGGTTGTAGAGACGAACACGTTGAATGCCACAACTTGGAGAGTTTTTCTTGAAGATGAATCCATCAAGGCGCAACAAGCTGAGTTCGCGAATTTTTTTAGCTGAGAAACGCTGCATGAGAGCGGTGTGATCGTTCTTGGTTTTAATCGTCACCAGTTTTGGTGTATCAGGAGTCCCCACCAAGCGCATGGCTTCTCTCGGAGTTCCAAGGCCCGCTTCGACTTCGGGGCAGACTGGAACCCATTCCACGCAAGGAGACAACGTTGTTGTCAAAAAGGGGTCACGTTTATGCCCTCCGTCGTAGCGAACCTGATCGCCAAGTAAACATTGACTGATTCCAAGTCGCGGTAATGTATGATTGCCGCTGTTCGTGGCATCAAGATTGTGTGTTTCCCTGTGTTGACCGGGTGTGGTCATGACTGCGATTCTCCCGGCTCATGTTTGAGTGCTGCAAAGGCTGCTAATGCGCGTTGACGAGCCTTCTGATGGTCGACGATTGGGTAGGGATAGGTCGAGCCAAGTGTGATGCCATGCTCTGCTAGCAGGAGTGGAGGCGCTTCCCAGGGTTTGTGAATCCACGGGACCGGGAGTTTGGCAAGCTCAGGAATCCAACGGCCCACATACTCACCAGTCGGATCAAATTTCAGACCTTGAGTGACGGGGTTAAAAATTCTGAAGTACGGAGCCGCATCGGCCCCGCAACCGGCGACCCATTGCCATCCCATCGTATTATTAGCAAGGTCAGCATCGACGAGGGTATCCCAAAACCATTCAGCTCCGTGCTGCCAGGGCAGAAGTAGATGTTTCGTTAAGAAGGACGCGACGACCATGCGGATACGGTTATGCATCCACCCTGTTTTCCAGAGTTGACGCATGCCGGCATCGACGAATGGATAACCGGTGACGCCTCGTTGCCACTTTCGTAATGCTGTAGGATTGTTATCCCATGTAAACCTTGCAAATTTTTCTCGCAATGGTTGCATGGACGTGTGGGGATAGTGATAGAGCAGGTGGTAAGAGAAATCTCTCCACGCGAGTTGTCGAAGCATGGCTGTTGTTTCACGGTGAAATGGTTTTCGTTGATCAGTGGCGTGACGGTTGCTGAGGTGACTCCAGACTCGTTGTGGGCTTACTTCTCCGAAATGCAGGTGTGGGGAGAGCTGAGATGTGTGGTCACGGTCTGGACGGTCGTGGTCTCGTTCATAGGAAACACATCGTGAGGTGACGAATCGTTTGAATTGTTTGTGTGCGCCAGCTTCACCGGGTATCCATACCGCTCGAAAACCGCTTGCCCAATCAATCGTGGGTTCGAGACCTAACTGTTCGAGCGGGATTGAAGCTGGTTGTGTCTTAGGAGTTGGCAGGTCTACGGGAAGCGAGGCTGTTGTAGCCTTAATTGTTTCTGAAAGGTAGCGTTTCCAGAATGGAGTAAAGACTTGGTAGGGGCGTCCCGAATTATTGGTGAAGTATTCCGGGTCAATGATGAGGGAACCATTGTTGTCTTGCGTCGTCACTTGCATTGCACGTAAGGCATCGCGAATCTGAAGGTCTTCTGACCTTCTATGAGGTTCATAGCATCGATTCCAATAGACATGAGTGGCATGAGTTTCTTGTATCAGCGATTGCAGGGTTGCCAGGCAGTTGCCTTGGCGAATCACCAGGCTATGGTTTTTTTCTCTGAGTTGAGCTCCTAAAGCGCTCAGGGATTGATGAAGCCACCAGCGGCTTGCTTCCCCCATTGGCCATGAGGTGTGGTCATCTGAGAAGATGTAGACGAACACGATTGGCAATTTGCTCTGAAGGGCAGACAGCAATGCTGGGTTGTTTTTTAGTCGCAAATCTTGCCGAAACCACATGATGGCGACGGGAGTGTGTTTCATGATTTTTTTATCGTGAAAACATGGTTCATGGTGGTTGCTCATTTTCAATGGATAGGTCAGGTCTTTTTATTCTCCATGAGCATGTCCTCTGAAATTCGAGCGATGGAAACATCTCGAAGGCCTTGTTCTCCCTTGACCTGGAGTTTGACGGATTTCCCCACTTCTCCGCGAATCATCGCAACCACTTCCTGATACGTTTTGCCAGTGAGAGGATGTCCGTCCACCTGAAGAACTTCATCGCCATGTGCTAGTCCGGCCTTAGCGGCAGGTCCTTCAGGATGGATGGCGCGCACGTAGAGTGTGGCTGGATCACCGACTCGATGAGCCGAAATATGCAGGGCAATGCCAATAATGCCCTTTGGTAAATCAGTCTGACTATATTCTTCATGTGGATCTGCTGATCGATGAGGCGCGTGTCCACGATCAGCGAGCACGAGTGACGTTCCTGAAATGCTGAGTGAGACGCAGATGAGCAAGAAAAGCATTCGCATAATCTGATCCTTTCTTCATGACAGCGTTGAGGTGTATGCGATGAACCTAATGAGACCGATACTTTCCATTCTAGACTAATCCAATGAGGCAGAGACCCATAACGAGTACCGCACTGTTAAGCTGAACGGAGAGACGATGAAGCGAATCTCTCCTTTTCTGTATAATTGGGGTATTCAACCCCCGTTCCTTATTTGCTGTGAGTGTATCACTCAGCTCATTGATCTGAGGGGTGAGAGGTGTACGGCAATAGTTCTCAATGGCGAGAATGCCGAGCCATAGAGCCGACGAGACCAAGTCAAAGGGCCCAAAGCCTCGCAGGACCCCCAATGCGGTGATCGTGGCCCATCCCACTGCAGCACTGATCATCCCAAGAGCGTAGTATCGCGGAAACAGTTGCCGGACGACGCGAGCAAACGATTCAGGTTCAAGGTTGCGTGCAAGAACCGGAGCGGTGACAAATGAAAGAAACACGACTTTGCCGACTAGGACAGCGAGTGCGAGTAAGTGAAGATATGCAAGAGTCTGTTGCAGCATGACCATTCTCCTTATTTCCCTTGGCTCGCGACGAGTTTTCTTGCGGCCTGGTAAGCATTTTCGAAATTGGGTAGTTGGCTCATCGGAACATATTCAATATAACGAACCACATTGTCTTGATCTGCGACAACCACGGTGCGACTGAGAATGCCATGAGATGGAAGGAGCAAGCCTGTGGTCTTACCAAAGTCGTAGTCTGGGGAATCGGACAGAAACGTCACATTATGGATGTCGGCTTTGTCTGAGAAATGTGCTTGATCGTCAAAAGAGTTGGTACTAATGGTGACAATCTCAACGTCTTTGTCCAACCCACCGTTTTTCTCACTAAATCGATGGGTTTGTTCATCGCAGACCGGGGTATTGAGTTGAGGGACCATACTTAAAATTTTGATCCGACCTTTGAAGTCGTTAAGATGTATGTGGGAGCCATTTTTATCCACAAGTCTGGCATTGGGAAGTGTTTGCCCTTTCTCTAGAGTGCTTGAGCCGTCGGCCCAAGCGCCTTGTGTAATAAAAGTGAAAAGGAGAATCAGGGTCACGCACAGATATCGTTGCTGCTTATGATTGGGTATACTCTTTGCCATGACTAAATCTCCTTGTTTAGTATGATATGTCATCATGATTCCTGTTGGACAAATAATGATTGAAGTGCCTCTCTAAGATTTGGATACCTGAAGGAAAATCCCTCTTGTGTGATTGTTCGAGGTTCTACCTGTTGTCCAGTCGTCAACATTTCTGCCAATTCTCCCAACATCACATTAAGAGCAAAGGCGGGTACAGGTAACCAGGATGGTCGATGAAGGGCCTCTCCCAGTCGCTTGCAAAATTCAGACATGGAAACGAACTGAGGGGCGACGGCGTTGATGGGCCCCGATAACGTGGGTTTATCCAGTAGCCACATCATCAGACGCGCAAGATCGTCTAAGTGTATCCACGAAACTTTTTGAGTCCCTGGAGCAATTGGTCCCCCGACAAATAATTTGAAGGGGGTTTTCATTTTACTTAAGGCTCCACCATCGGAACCGAGCACCATACCCATTCTCAGGCAAATGACCCGAACCCCATGATCAGATGCGTGATAAGCTTCACGTTCCCATTTTTGGCTGAGTTCCGCTAAAAACCCTTCGCCTGGTGGAGAGGATTCTGTCATCGTGATACTCTTGTCTGCGCCGTAGAAGCCGATTCCAGAAGCGTTGATTAAGGTTTTTGGCTTGATCGAAACGCTTCCAATCGTTTCGACCAATCGTCGAGTTGTCTCGACGCGGCTATCGATCAACAATTGTTTTCGTGAAGATGTCCATCGGGCATCTGCAATGGGAGTTCCCGCTAAATTAATGATCGCATCAACTCCTCCAGTCGTCTCTTCAATTTTGTTCCTGAGGGTATCCCAATCTGTGATCGATGCTTCTCGATGGACGTGATCACGGGATTGGGCAGGATTCCTAGATAGCACTGTCACATCGTGCTGGTTCTCAATCATGGTTTGACTAACATGATGGCCTATAAATCCTGTTCCACCTGCAACAATGATGTTCATGGCTTGTTCCTATCGCCGATTGGCATGGGTGTCATGTATTGTGACCCTACACTATTATACATCTCGACAGTGAGACGCGTTTGAGCTCGTGGTGTAGTATGGTTTTTATTGTGAGACATGCCTTACCTGACTCTTATTCTTTCTGTAGTTCGACCGATGGGATGATCTGTGAATCCCCTAATAGTTCGATCCCAAATGGATTCCTTTTGACTTCGGGTTCTCGGTAAAAGGTGGATCGTGTTGCTTGAAAATCAAGATTGAGTTGAAGTGTGTCTTGATCCCTGATGTATATGGTTTGTTCTGTTTGACCAATTGGATGCCAGACGACCAGTGTATAGGTGCCAGTCGGAATGTCGGAAATCGAAAATTTACCCTCTTTATCGGAAACGGCAACATAGTGATGCGAAAGAGATAGCGCCCAGGCTTCCATATATTCATGAATGGGACAACGAAAGAGCAAAACTCCCTCATCATGCACCTCATACGTCAGTGTGGGGCCTGCTTCGTGTATTCCTTCTCCTTCTGACTGTAGAAAGTCACTTTTTAAAGAGTTGGGATGAGGAGTAACGTTCTCACGAAGTAATAGACGACCGCCTTGAGAGGTCGCTTGAAATATTTCTATCTGGTGTAAGACTGGATCCCAATTCTCAAAGTTGATCACATCACTTTTTCTCAGCAGGCTTATAAAAGGAGTGAAACGACAGTCAAGAGATTTTACTGTAGTCGTTCGGTTTTCCGTGAGTGTATTGGTATTGAGACCCTTGATATAGACAATGGCTCCCGCAAAACGAGAGTTTGTGCTCACAATGGCTTTCGGGCCTATTCTCCAACCGTTGCCATCCGACACGCGTCCACAGTAGTAAGGATCTGGGTAGGTCGCAAGATTAAACTTGCGGACCTGAGGAAGCTTCCCGACAAAAGTGATGCTGCCTGACAGGTGCCCTACCTTGGTCGAATGAGATTCGGCATGAATTCGTGGGGGGGCAATCATGATCGTTGCAATGGTAATAAGAACAATCATTGTGACATGTCGAGCGCTACGAAGGGCTGGACACTTCCTGATAAAGCCCTTCTTTCTTCGCGACTCAGTTGTCATCATGAAGTCCTAGCATTGGGTTGTGAAGTGCAATCATTCTAGTCGAAACGAAATAATAACCCCGCCCATGACATCATTCAGTCGGTAATCACGTTTGGGGCTCAACACATGAGAGTTATGACAGTCCACACAAGCTTTAGAGACGGCTTTGTCAGAATAAATTGCTTGAAAATGTTGCTGTTTGCCTCGCTTGACGATAGCTGAAAACGGTTTCTCAGGGTGCTGCTGAACGGCTAATAGCCCTTTTCGTTCGAAGTCAGATATGGGCCCATTTTTTTTGTAGATTGGCCATAAACTCGCAAGTCTATACTCAAGTCCAAGCCCCTTGTTTTCGACTCGCTTTCCAGCCATTAAGAGCATCTGTGCGGGGAGGGGAAGGGCATTTCTGTGTGTCCAGTTTTCAGATGCAATGACGGTTCCCGTATCCTGCATGCGATCGACGACATGACGGGAATAGAGGGTTCGGTCCGCTTCGATAACCGAATAGATAAGATCAGCAACAACCTGTGATTTCATTCCCGGAAACACATGTTTGGGATCGTGGGGGAATGCGCGGTTGATGAGTGCAACGCTCAAAGTCGCGATGATCAAGACAATAAGAAGTCGTTCTTTTGTAATCCGCATTGCCCTCTCCTACTCGTACTGGACATTCGATATACATCCCTCAATTTGACATTGTATTGGTAGTCTTCTTGCTTACGTTGGCATCTCGAGCACATCGGAAACCAATACCATGAGTTTTTAGTGCAAATCCGCCTTTCCCCCTGGATGTCACTCGGAGGTCAGGCAAAAAACTTCGCCAGGATCCTCCACGGATGACCTTCAATATCCCTGTTTCCGGCCCCTTCGGGTTTCGTTCTGGGGAGGTTTGATAGTATTCAGGGGCGTACCAATCCTCGACCCACTCTCTCACGTTCCCTGCCATGTGATGGTGACCATAAGGCGATGCGCCCTCTGGTAGGGTAGTGACGTCCAGAAGAGTTTCCGTGCCTTTCCATTCTCCGTCATAATTGGCTAGAGCCGTGGCATTGTCGGAATTTCCCCAGGGGTAGATCTGTCCCTCCGTTCCGCGTGCCGCCTTTTCCCATTCGGCTTCAGAGGGTAAGCGTTTGCCTGCCCAAAAACAGTAATCGACAGCATCATGCCAAGTGACTTGCACAACCGGGCGGTCTTCCACGCCGGAAATATCGAATTCTTTTCCCTCGTCATACACATTCAAGGGAGGTTTGTGGAGGGTTTCTTCTATGAATTTCTTATATTGACGGTTCGTAACTTCATATTTATCGAGGGCAAATGCTTGGAGAAATATTTTTCTTCGAGGTCGTTCATCAGGTCGACCTTCCGAATCTGCACTTCCACGGATGAAAGGCCCAGCCGGGATTGTCACCATCTCCACAGGGTCTTTCTCCATCATTGCGTCTCCGGCTAATGCCAGGTTTGTTATAGAAACGAATAACCCAACAATGACAAGTGTGTGTAACCATATCTTCATTGTTTTTTCTCCCGACTCGACGCAATTATCGTCTTTGACAAATCAATGACTCGATGCGTGATCCTCTGCACCGACAAGAAATCACCTTTTCGACCGGCCTTTCGCGCACTCATGACCAGCCCACGTGCATTGTGTAACTGCTGCTCAATTTGAGACTGGAGGGTGGGGGAGGCCAGAGTTCCTTCAATGGCGGATCGATGAAACTCCTCCCAAGCGGTGTCGACAGCTTGTGCAGCCTTATGAATGGAGCTAGCAGAAGTGACGCGTAATGAATGTCCTTCTGCTGAGGCATTGACTTCATGTGGGGCATAGCACACCACTGCTATCCCCATGAGACCGACAAGCAGGTAACGTAGCTGTAACAAGGTGAATAGTGGGTGATCGGTTTCGTTCATTGCTCTGGCCTCCTGCTTCGTAGTCACTGACTACAGGTGCATATTAATGAGCGCTCGTGGTTAATGAAGAAGACTTCGCATCTGCTGCAGTTCTTCGTTAGTTGGGTCAAGCTGTAAGGCTTCATCAAGATTTTTTTGCGCTTCTTCATTTTTTTCAATACCGATGTTCTTCATGGCCTGAATCGTGAGCGCACGAACTTCGTTGACGATGGATTGAGATGCCGATTTGGCGCACC
Organism: Nitrospirales bacterium; assembly: GCA_021604145.1. Classification (GTDB taxonomy): domain Bacteria; phylum Nitrospirota; class Nitrospiria; order Nitrospirales; family UBA8639; genus JAGQKC01. The sequence continues at coordinate 2,353 of BQIX01000083.1, read as the reverse complement.
GAAAACCAAGTCCGACGCCATAGCTATTATTCATGGGATTGTTCCAAAACCGGTGTGTTGTGGTAATGCTGGATTTGGCCGCAATCCATGATCCTCCGCGAATCACCCGTTTTTCTCCAGTGGTTAATCGATCGACATAGGTTCCCGTACCGCCTAGCCAGATGGGTTTCAGCGGTCCTTTCGTGTTCACGGGGTGCGGCGTCTTTTGGTAAAAGTTTGGATCATACCAATCTTCCACCCATTCAAAGACATTGCCTGCCATGTGATGAAGCCCATACGCGCTGGCTCCTTCAGGCAGGGAGTTCACAGGGAGTGTGGCTTGATGATTCTTCCCGAAGTTGGCCTTCGAAGCATCAAACTCATTTCCCCAGGGATAGATTCTGCCTTCTTTCCCGCGAGCCGCATGCTCCCATTCGGCTTCGGTTGGAAGTCGTTTGCCTTCCCACTTGCAGTACGAGTTTGCATCAGTCCAATTGACTCCTACGACGGGTTGCTCCGGCTTATTCAATCGCGGATCATCCCAATACGCAGGAGAGGTATGGCCTGTGTCTTTCATGAAGTTCTCAAACTTTTTGTTCGAGACTTCATATTTATCAATCTTGTAGGCATCGATTACGACCCAGTGCGCCGGCCCTTCATCGTGAAAAGCCTGGCGCGACCAGGGCATGCTTGCTCGTTTCTGATACATCGTTTGAGATTCACCCTTTTGAGTTCCTCTGACAGATTCATCTTTATCGATTCCCATCACAACAGCGGAGAATGGGATATAGACCATGTCTCGGTCCGTCTGTCCTTTTTCTGCGAGAGCTCCAGTGCCGGAACTCAGGAGTAGGGCGGTGGCGACCATAAAGGATAGTTTCATTTGTGATAGTTTGTGTTCTCGTCTCATTTTCTGAATATGTGATCTTTTGCTATGAGTCATCTTCATCTCCTCAAGTCTATTCATAGAATCGTCAGTATGAGGGTGGTCAACTGTGTCAGATCCCAGGCTTGCATCTATTGATTCATCTGCTTCATGATCAATTCACGAGTCTGTTGATACTCCACATTTTCGGAATCACTCTTGAGGGCTTTGTCTATTGATTGTAACGCGTCTTTCCATTCTTCTTTTCCCATACTGATGAGGGCGTGCATGAAATCATATTGGATATCTTGGCGGCTGTCGGATGAGGCGGATTTCGCACAACGGAACCCCAAACCAACACCATAAGAGTTATTTTCCGGCTGATTCCAAAACCGATGGCTTGTGTGAAGTGAGCTGGCAGGTGCTAACCATGATCCACCTTTTAGCACTTTGACGGCGCCCTGGTTGGCGAAATCGATTCCCGTTGCTGGTCCTTGGGGATTCATGGCTGGGCTGACGTGATAATAGTTGGGGTCGTACCAGTCAGATACCCACTCAAAGACATTTCCCGCCATGTTGTACAAGCCATAGTCGCTCGCACCCTGAGGATAGGAATCCACTGGAGAAGTCTTCCCCACATTTTGCCCATAATTGGCTTTGTCTTTGGTGAGCTTGTGCCCCCAGGGATAGTGACTGCCACGAGGTCCTTTTGCGCCACGTTCCCATTCAGCTTCGGTTGGAAGTCGTTTACCCTTCCATTCACAGAATTTGCTGGAATCGTACCAGTTGACTCCCACGACTGGCTGTTCTGGTTTGTTCAGGCGAGGGTCGTCCCAATATGCCGGAGCCGTGTGTCCTGTGGCTTTCAAGAATTCCCTATAATCCTTATTTGACACTTCGAATTTGTCGATGTGATACGCATCGAGAACAACTTGGTGGGGTTTCTCATCACCGTGTTCTTGACTGCCCATGGTGAATTCACCTCGAGGGATGAGCGTCATATGTTCATTGTCTTCAGCGAAGACTGAGCCGAGGGGTGCAAATAATAAAGTGCTCGCCAATAGTGTCGTGGTAACCGATGTTGGTAAGTTCGTCATGATGCTGACTCCTTTATGTTTGAGGTTGATTGGTGACTTGAGAGGCTTTCTTGTCTTTCATCTTGACGCATTGCGGCATACCATGATTGGAGGACCTCTTGAGTGAAGGTGTCTTGAGTGGTGGACTTTCGAGGTGTGGGTATCTCTTGGTGTGCTGGTACTGATTCATGAGATCCATCTTCAGACACTTTCATGCGGTTCCGAAGAATTGTTGGATCTATAAGCTCCCCACAGGTACAACATCTCTTGACAGTGACTTCAACTTCTGCATTGTCACTTCCTACATCAAGACAGTAATCTTGAATCATGAGGCCCCCACAACGATGACAGTGTTCTTCGCGGAGCATTCGGTCGATAGTTGAAGTGCTGGTTTGAACTAACGAATGATTGATTGTGGAGTGATTTAACATTG
>BQIX01000082.1 GCA_021604145.1 Nitrospirales bacterium | reverse complement strand
TCGAATATCTTTCAATCCGGCACCATGGGAACCAGTCACTCACGAACCGTCAGTGGGCTTCCCAGCAGCGGCACAATCTACGTTCGGTATTGGACTCGCAATGGTAGTGGTTGGGATAAGAAAGACCATACCTACACGATGCGATAAATTCCAGAAGGAACGAGCTTTTACAGAGAGAGAATAACGGAAACTCACAACTGAAAGTATTACACATCATTAGCAATCGAAGCTCGGATCGACAGTTACGAAACATATCAACGTTACGAGCATCATTTCTACCCCATCAAAACCTGAAACCTCCCTCCAATATACAAAGGAGGGAGGACTCAGGCTGCACTTTCCTCAACCTAGTTGCCACTCTCCAAACCTGGATCAGCCATTAACACACCACAAACCCTCAAAACTATTGCGCTTAGCCTAAACCTGTAGAGATTCCATCGACTTCAAGAAAATTCTACAAGGTATTTCCTTCTCGAAAACACATCCTTTAGTTTTATTTCTCTATACCGATAAGACCATAGCCACACATTTCTTGTATACTTAATTCTTAAAAGCTGTGGAGGAAAGTCATGATAGGCTCAATACGTGTCAGAACTACGATATTTTTCTTCATTGGGTTAGTATCTACATTCATTTTCAGCACACCAACAATAAGTGACGCCGCAACATATTATGTTGCCAAGACAGGGAATGACTCGAGTTCTGGGACTCAAGCGTCACCATTCAGAAACATTAAACACGGAGTGAGTAAACTGAGCGCCGGCGATACCCTCTACGTCAAAGCTGGGACGTATTATGAGTCAATCTTAAGCTGGTCCACAAAAATTCCCAGTGGAACATCCTGGAACAATCCGATCACCGTCGCAGCAAACCCGGGTGATACGGTGACCATTCATCCTCCGGGAGGACAGGCATTTTTCTGGATTAAGGACGGACAAGCCAAATATCTAATCATAGATGGATTTATCGTCGATGGGAATAAGCAAGCAGAACATGGATTTAAATTCAGTGACAATTCTCGATATATACGGGTACAAAACACCGAAGTCAAAAATACAAAAGCGGTTGGGATACTCGTTACAATCTGTAGTGGCTGTTTAAGCCCACAGACAGCGCCCCATAATACTTATCATGAATTTATCAACTTGGCCATCCATGATAGTGGAAGCCCCACAAATACATCTCATGGCATTTATGTTGAAACTAGTCATAATCTGCTCGAAAATTCTAAAATTTATAACAACTCGTTTTATGGTGCACATTTTTATCGTAGCAAATTAAACACAGTACATAAAAATATAATTCGCTATAACATATTCCATGATAACAACACGGGGGGCGAGTGGGGGTGTGGAGTTCTCGTCAGTTCAGGATCAGACAATGTTGTCCATGGCAATATCGCGTACAAAAATTTTGCTGGCTTCTGTAGCGGGTATAGATCAACAGACACGCTCTTATATAACAATATCGCATATGAGAATAAACACTATGGTATTTATATTAGTGGTCTAGACAATAGTCAATCTACACGAGCCTACCATAACACCATTTACAAGAACGAAGGTTACGGTATTTTTGTAGGAGATAGCAGTAAGGATGCTGTGGTCAAAAATAATATTGCATACCAGAATTCTACTGATAATATCTATCTTGAACCCAACGACCAAACCGGGACAACCGTATCTCATAACCTTACAGAAGACCCCTTATTTCTCAATGCTGATAGTGGGGACTTCAACCTCAACGCTAATAGTTCTGCCATCGATGCTGGCATAGAAATCAACCAAGTCTTCGATGATTTAAAAGGGACTAAACGTCCACAAGGTTCAGGGTACGATATAGGCGCCTACGAACTTCTATCTAATAAAGATACCATTCCGCCTGCTGCCCCCAAAGGCATCACAATTTTCCTACAATGAAAGATACCTTTTTGATTGAAATTACAGAGGGAAGTTTGCGGTTTAGAATAATCCTATTCTTGCATGGAGGAAGCTAGCTTCTTTCACGATTTTAGACATGTGCAAATTTCATCCAAGCAGTAGATGGTGGGCACCTTACTTGCCTTGGTCCATGCATCCACAACTGAGTCGTGAACTGGGGAATCCAAGCGGTGAGGTGATGGTATGAGATTCCACAAAACAGGATAAAGACCAGAATTCATTCTTCCAAGCAAAACATTTAATTTGATTTCTCACAAGAAGACGGGAGGTTATCGTAAATGAAGTAGATTTTTCAACATTCCTTTTGCCTTACACATTCACTCAATTCTTTTTCTGAAAGATTACAAATCACCGATCGAATTTTTCCATTTTGTTCCTGTGGAACTTGGGATACTTCCTTTAGAATTACATCAACATCTCCCATTCTCTCTCGAATCCGATTTATGAGAGAATGTCTACTCTGAAGAGTAAAATCATTGGTAGGCACATAATACACTCGAATACGACCAAGAGTTTCTTGAACAATCTGAGCCTCTTTTATTGGCAGATCTCCCTTAAAAACAGGATCAAGTCGACCAACTTTTTTGCCATCACGTGTATAGAGCGTATCATCCACTCTTCCTTCCACAGAAGCCATCATAGATAGAGATCGCCCACAGGCACACAATGCATGAGCTCTCTCTAGGACAGCACGATCCCCAACGTGATAACGAATAAGTGGCATATCGATATTTAAAAGACCCGTACAAATAAGATCACCAGAGAGACCATCTCTAATCACTTTATTTTCATTCATGATCTCTATCCAACCTACTTCAGGCCATAAATGCAGATGTCCTTCTTTACATTCACTCGCTGCTGCTACTAACTCGGCCATACCATAAGTTTCGGACACGGGGCATTGAAATATATGACTAATACTTTTCCTCTGAGAGGGATAGACGGGTTCAGCATTAGTAATTGCCACAAGCATGTCTAAGTCAGTTCTTCCACGTCTTGCTCCCTCTTGGGCTAATGCATTCAAAGAAGACGTATATCCGTAAAGGTACTGAATCCTATAGCGTTTGAGCGCGTCAAAATAATAGGGGATATACTCTGGGGACAAGTGATAGGAGGACATATACAATTGATTGAGAGCTGCATTCCACACCCAAAAAGGAGGCTGACGTTGCTCGACTGGGATGACTAACTGCCCTCCCAGTATCGCCCACCGATTCCCTCTATCTACACCGTGCCATCGACGACAACGAGCTTCGAATAAGGCATACCATGCCCGCACAGTGTCGCGACTCCACCATAAGTTAAGGGGCGTACCAGTTGTACCGCTGGTATGTTCATGAAACATTTTTCGAATGTTGCAGTCTTTAGAAACAAAGGCTGAAGGATTGCAACGAACAGAGTCTTTAGTGAGTATTGGCCAATTTTCTAAATATTCCCACGACGCTCGATCACCTTGAGCCCGTCGTCTTGCCCATTGTTCACTATAATAGGGCACTGTCTGCGCTGCTCGGTGTAGGGTATGAGCAAGTCGTTCTTCTTGCCAAGCAGTTAATTTTTCAGTACTCCAAGATTCTCGATCAAGTGCCTCTTCGACCAGGCGCTGGGTTTCAGAGCCGTAACGCCATGCCCGTAGATACATACCGCGAACACTTGCAGCTATCGAACGCAGAGAGGGAGGCAAGATTTTGTAAAGAGTCAAAAGGTCAAGGTTCACACTTTGTTTCCTTTCGCCACAGACTTTAATAGCTTTTTCCATTGCGGCAACACTATTGACCAATCAAACAATTCTGCCTTTCGACGTGCATTACGCGAGAGGTGTTCTGCTAGTCCCGGTTCTGTAAGGATTCGCCTAACAGCTGTTGCCATTGCTGCTGGATCGTCTGGTGGTACTAATAGTCCATCGTGTTCATGTTTGAGCAGATATCGAATACCACCAACATCCGTTGTCACAACACATAGACCACTCGCCATCGCTTGCGCAACGCTTACAGGTGTATTATCAATGTTTGTGGTGTTTAAGAAAATCTCTCCATTGTTCATCCACAAGGACACTTCTGCCTGCGGAACCAACCCAGGATAGATTATTCGATCAGAAACACCGAGATCTACAGCGACCTGTTGTGTTCGCTGAAAACTTCCATCTCCTTTGTCTGGTCCGACCATAGTCAAGTTGATGTCGGGGAAATCACCTCTCAGTAAAGATACTACTCTTGGTGCAAGAGATGGGTTATAAATTTTATGAAATGACCGTAGCCATACTAACTTCGGTCGAGGATTAATTCGAATTCTATCTACACATGCACTGACGTCCAATGGATTCGGTATCAAGCAAAGATCTGATCGGTACACACACATCTTTTCAAGGAGAAACTGAGATGGAACTGCAACAGCATTAGCCTTGTTTATGCATGCCTTCACTCGCCTAGGGTAGCGCATGGCAAACTCAGGAAGACCTCCACCTCGCAGAACAAGGACAAATGGGCAACGGAGCCAGTATAGTAAAATTGACATAGTCTCTCCCCAAATGAATGCCCTTCCACTAAAAAGATCCACAAGAGCGAGATCGTATTCCTTGCGTCGAAAAAATGTAGTAGCCCACATGTGAGCACAGCGTATCCAGCTAGAATGGTAAGAAGAAGCACAGATTAAAGAACTACCAGAATCACTAAGCTTGTCAGCCAGATTCTCCATAACCGTCTGACATCCTCCTTTCGAAGAGAGAAAGTTTGATACAAGGAGCAACCGCGGCAGTTGTGAGCCAGACATGACCTCTTCCCTTTCCACATACACTTCATTAGACATATTCATACTATTCAAACATGGACAATAAGAGTGAAGTAAAAGACTATAGTGGTCCCCAATTTTTAGACAGCTCGATAAGTGAAATTTCTGCTTCCTCTCATGCTGCTGTTTTTGCCTGTGGGTGTGCAAAGTACACGGCGTCCGGCGTCTGTCGATTTAACGCTTGATGCCGACGCTCGGTGTTATAGAACCTGAAATAGCGAGTCAAGCCAGCCTGGAGTGCAGAGGGGGTATCATACGCTCGTAAGTAGATGTCTTCGTACTTCACATTGCGCCAGATTCGTTCGACGAAGATATTGTCCACCCAGCGGCCTTTCCCATCCATACGGATCGTCACCCCATGAGCATGGAGGACGGTGGTGAAGGACTCACTCGTGTATTGGGCACCTTGATCGGCATTGAAGATCTCTGGGGCTCCGTAGCATCCCAGGGCTTCTTCGAGAGCTTCGACGCAGGCCTCGGTGTCGAGAGTGTTCGAGAGACGCCAGGCCAACACCCGTCGTGAATACCAATCCATGATCACGGTCAGATACATGAACCCCTTCGCCATCGGAATATAGCAAAGATCACTGGCCCAGACCTGGTTCGGGCGCGTGATGGCCAGCCCTCTTAGGCGGCAAGGATAGATCTTATGACCCTTCCCCGCTTGACTGATCCGAGGCTTCGGATAGACAGCCCGCAGCCCATCTGTCGCATCAACCGGCGGACTCGCTTGCGATTCACACGATAGCCTCGCTGCTGCAGCTCGACGCACAGGCGTCGACTGCCATAGAAGGGCCTTTGCAAATAGAGCTCATCAAGCAAGCGCATTAGGGCCAGCGCCTCAGCTAAGACAGGTTGTGAGCGAGCGTACGCACTTGAGCGAGGCACGCCCAATAACTGACACTGACGCGTGATGGAAAGCGAGAGGGTGGCCTTGATCATCGCTTTGAGCTCGTTCATCGGTCGTGCCCGAGCGCGTTGGCTAAAAAATCTTTTTCCATCGTCAGCTGCCCAATTTTGGCATGGAGTTTCTGCTGGACCTGCTCGTGGGTGGTGGCTTCGCCCAGCCCCACTCCAAACACGTGGTTCGCCTTGGCGACCAACTGTTTCCTCCAATCCTGGATTTGTTTGGGATGCACATCAAACTGCTCCGCTAACTCAGCCAGCGTGCGTTCCCCCTTGACGGCCGCTAACGCCACTTTCGCCTTAAATGCTGGGGAATGATTCCGACGGGATCGTCGTGCCATCTTCTGCTCCTTTCGTTAAGAAGACAAATATACCGCAGAAGATTTCACTTAGCATGCAAATTTTTCTGTCCAATGAATGGGGACCACTGCTCCCGTGCCGGATCAGGGCCATGGCCTCTTACTTAAAAGGCGCGGTAAACAATCGGTGAACTTGCATCATCGAACACCTCTTTGCCTATTATGCTAGAGTGATGCCCACCAAAACAGGAAAAGAGCATTTACTGCGTACCCCAAAATATTAACGAGAAACAGTAGCTTTACACCTACTTTTTTCTGCGTATAAATGCACAGCTAACAACATAATGGCTCGTTGCCAGAGACCTTGGCGCGATATAATTTGATGAGGTCGACCATCACAAAACGCTTCTATAATAGGCCTATATACTTCCGGTCGAAAAAATTCTGGGAGATTACTTGACGAACCTAGCAAGGATTCTCTCAGTTTTATTTTAAATTCAGAGTCAACCCATGTATCCATTGGAATTCCAAATCCCCATTTCGGCTTTCTGGCAACATTTAGCGGTATTCTACTCTCGGCTATCACACGTAAAATCCTTTTAGTGGTCTTTCCCTTCACCTTTAGGTTATGGGGAAGGGTTAAACCAAAAGCATACAGTGACTCATCTAACATCGGAATACGAACCTCTAAACTCTCCTTCATACTTGCCATATCAACTTTAAAAAGGAAGTCATTCGGCAATAATAATCGTGTATCAACTTCAGTTGCATGAGCCGATAATCGTTCCAAACGAGAAGACTTCCGGGATAAATGATTTGACCATTTTGGCTCAAAAAACCTCCGTATCGGTAAAAGACCTTCGTCAAAACAAAGCCTTTCATGTTCTTCATCACGCACCCAACAAAGAAGAGTTTGAATAATCTTGGTATCGTCTGCAGTAGTAAAGTCTCGGATTCTCTGAGGGTATGAGGAAGGGACTAAACCAAGATGCACTGGAAGTTTAGAGAACATCGCAATATATTTAATGAGAGCACGGGGAAACGCTTGTAATGTGGTGATAGCCCCAATTCTGGAAAAATGTTGATACCCGCCAAATCCTTCATCACCGCCGTCCCCAGAAAGCGCAACAGTTACATGTTGTCGCATAAGCCGACAAACTTTATTTACAGCAAAAATCGACGTGTCAGCAAACGGCTGTCCCATAGCCAATAGCAAGTCCGTAATTTGCTGCCAAGTCCCATGACACTCACCCATTTCTAAAGTCCTATGTTCACTTCTAATGTGTTCTGCTACTGAATGAGCCGCCCAAGTTTCATCATATGCTAAATCAGAAAATCGAACATTAAACGTCTTTAGTGAATTTCCATTGAGAGCAAATTGTGCTGCAGCACTAACCAGGGATGAATCAATGCCTCCGCTAAGAAGCGCTCCCAAAGGAACATCGCTTTCCATTTGCTGGCGAACAGCAATTAAGATTCGCTCACTCGCTTCTTCAACTGCATAATTGAGACTAAGACCAAAATCAGGAGCGCTCTCCCACTGATGATAGTACTGTGCCTTTAAAGAAATATCATTTGCACTCAATTGTGCAACTAAGAGTTCACCAGGTTCAATCGCTCGAATCCCTTGGTAAAATGTTTCAGGCGCAGGGATATAACATAAAGCCGCAAAGTCGTAGACAGCTTGCCGATCAGGCCGCTCGTCAATACCTGGAAATTCAAGAATAGCATTGATTTCACTAGCAAAAGTAAATCGATCACGTCCAAATGCGTAAAAAAGAGGCTTGATTCCAAAACGATCACGAGTCAGAACTAACATGTGACTTCGAGTGTCATAAATGGCAACAGCAAACATTCCTTTGAGCCTAGAAACAAATAATAGACCTTCTTCCTCATAAAGATGAGGTAAGACCTCAGCATCTGAATGACCTTTAAACACATGCCCTTTAGATTCAAGTTCACGACGAAGATCTTTATGATTGTAAATTTCTCCATTAAAAACTACCCAAATAGTTTGCGTTTCATTAGTCATAGGTTGAGCGCCAGCTGTCGATAGATCGAGAATACTCAACCGTGTATGTATGAGGCCAGCGTTTAGCCATGCTTTAATCCCCAGTGCATCAGGACCACGATGATGAAGAACTTTAGCCATCCTCATTGCATAAGACTTACTATTTGGTAAATGTCCCAACCACCCCCCGATCCCACACATACTTAAGGTTCCTTCCAACCTGCCACCCGGTAGGTTTCTATAGTTTCAAATACAAGTCTATTCAGGCTAAACTCTTTTTCTGCTTTAACACGACCAGCCTCTCCCATCCGGGCGCAAAGCGCAGGGTCTTTTATTAGAAGACCAAGTCGTTCAACTAATTTCTTTTGATCATTTCTCTTGACTATAAAACCCGTATTTCCTTCTTCTACAAGAATTGGTGCTTCTCCAACATCAGTTGTAACAACCGCCCTTCCACTGGCCATGGCTTCAATGATGGCATTTGGAAGACCTTCCGTATCGGACGTATGAGCTAAGAAGCTAGAGCGAGCAAGCAAGTCTGGTATATTCGGACAATACCCGAGAAACTCAACGCAGTCTTTTACCTCTAAGTTTTGCACTTGCTGTTTTAATGACAATTCTAATGGTCCTGCTCCTGCAATACGTATGAGAAAGTCATACTTCATATTTTTGAGTTCCACGGCAGCATCTATAAGCCTATCCCACCTCTTATAAGCCAGGAGGGATCCTACAGCAAGGATATGAATTGGTTTTGAAACAGATAATAGACTGTTTTTAAATAAAGAATAATCCATGCCATTTCGAACAACACAAAGCCGTTTTGGTGTCAAAAATCTCCAAAACATTCTAATCTTCTTAGCAACGATACTACTATTACAAATTTGAACCCTAGGATATCGCAAGCACAATTTCCCTAGAATACTACCCGTATTGTAATAAGTCTGTGGGAAATCTCCTCGCACTGACCCGATTGCAATCGAACTTGTTATGAGACCGCAGCAAAAGGCTGGAAAGTTGGTATGAAAAGAAAATGAATGAAGCACTTCGGGTTTTAGCTTCTTTACTAATCGTATAAGGCCGAAAAACCTCGTGATTGAACGAGAAGCATTAGGGATAGGAAGTACATGAATCCCGAGCGCCCGGATCTGGTGAATATACGTATCATTTTCTCGATAATTCCACACGGCGACCACTGGCAAATATCGTGGCCGATCCATTGACTGTAGTAAATAATACAATTGTCTCTCAGCCCCGCCAGGTCCCAATTGACCAATAAGGAAGAGAATCCTGCAATTTATAATGGGGCATTCTAAAATATCTTCCCCTATTTGTGACTTCAAAGAACTCATTTCATTCATTAAAAATCCGATGAGATTTTTCAATCTACATGTATGCCATACATTAGTTCTTGCTTACACTTTATAGTCTTGAGCTAGATAAAATGAAACTGTTTTTGCTTCATAGGACTCGACGTCGTGAAAAATTTGTGCAACACGATATAGCTATGGAAAAAACCACTATATGCCAAATAGACATAAACGCTTGACCAATGATCATGACCTCCAGCAATGCAAAAACCGTTAATGGAAAAACAAATGCTGCGTATTGATTGCGAGAATGACTGGAGACCAAAGCTCCACGAATAACACGAGCAAGGTATGTGATAAAGAACAATAAGGGAATAATCCCTGATGCCAGGCCGATAAACAGGAACCCATTATGCGGATTCGTCTTGTACCCTGAACTTGGCAATGTTATAACGGCATCCGATATCCCAACCCCTACCCACCATGACTCCCACATACTTTCAAGCGCAACAGACCACAGATATGTTCGACCACTTTCCTCTGTCCCGCGTTCAAGGTAATACCCAATGAGTTCATCTGCAATCCCTGACACGTAAATACACCATAGACAAACAAGGAAGCTAATAATTGGAAGAAAACTCCGCTTGAGAACATTCTTAAACGCAAAAGCACTAGCAATCACGATACCTAAAAGCGGACCGCGACTGACGGTTGCTGCAACAAAATAAATAGAAAATATTGCCGCTGACCAGGCGGCTACACGCACGAGATAGTTTTTGGTTTCTAAACCTAGTACCAGGAAGTACACGTAACAAAACCCAAACCACATGGCAAACGCATTTGGATTTGCCAAACCAACTCCAGACGTCGCTCCTATTCTCGTTAACTCCCCCGTACTGACATAGACTTTGATGAACGGGAGTGTACCACAGGCTAAAAAGAAAGAAACCCATGCAAAACGATGAAAAAACTGTGGCCTAAGCAACAACATTTGAACCACCACAAGCGACCAAGCCCAAGTAACATATGACCGCATCTCACTATGAGCGATTGTCTCCTCATGTATCACCAATTGCAAAACAATCGTAGAAAGTGCACAGAGCAACGCAGGCGCGATCGGTCTGATGAGACCCATCACACGTGCGCCTGCGTGCATAAAAGAGAAAGTCACGAGAACGACTAAGACGCCTGCGCCAAGCAAGGGAATAGACAGTCCCAGCACTTCACCCAGCATCAAATAGAATTGAAGACCATAGAATGCATACTCAACAAGATAAGACGGAGTCCGTAAAGTATGATGATGGCTAAGGGTTTTGGTCATGAATTTACGCAAGCAATAGTAAAGTGGGTATGCCGGTCTTCCGGTTTGCCAAAGACGCCAACTTACACGTATTTTACCGTAGGCATGACAGTTTCACATATTCCCCATTTGACTAACATAATTTCGAATATGATCAGGCTATGCTCTGACCACTAACAAACAGGAGAGGAACTGTCACTTTGGGCGTTGCGGTCTATTTAGATAAACGGCAGACTTGCAATGATTTTTGCTGTCATGAGAGACAGCAAAGACCCCCATTGATCGTAATAGGAATTTTGTTCTGAAGTTGTCCGTTTGTAAATAAGAGTAATGCTTCTGGCAAGCGCGAACCCATTCGAGTGGGAGTTTGCCTTCACTGTACATATCACAAACTCTTTTTTCGCCTTATTGCAAGGTCTCGAAACACACCAAAGTCACGAGCCAGAATGGGAAAATTAGCATTGGATACAGGGATGTAGGGATAGAAACATTCTTAATCTCTTGCCGACAAGATACAGGAATTGTTTACCTGCTGGCACTTTTAAGTCCATATTCGAACGCTCGAACGGCTGCAGTGTCGCAATGCGATTCAGACACATGTTGCTGTGCTCGTATTGCCATTTCCTTACAAATTTCTGGTGTCTTCATAAGAAATTCAATATCTTCTATCGCCTTCTTGACACTCCCTGCGAGTGTGCCGAGTCCTTTGCGCTCGATAATACCATCAGGGTCAATATTCAGACTCACCGTAGGGGTACCGAATGACCACGCTTCAAGAAAGACACTCGGAAATCCTTCCTCATCAGACGTAGAAAGTAATATCGAAGCCTCAGCAATCACGCGTAGTGTCTCATCAGGCGGGACATGCCCTAAATATTCAACATTGGGAAGACGTCCCAGGTCATACATAATTTTTTCACAGTACCCTGGACTTGTTCGATGAGTCGTTGGACCGCCGCACACAACAAAATGAATATGAGGAATTTTT
>BQIX01000081.1 GCA_021604145.1 Nitrospirales bacterium | reverse complement strand
TCTTTTGAAAGTTTGTCTCCAGCACGGGCTTTCCCTGACACTTTGTCATATTGGCGAGAGATACTGTCGAGGTCTGCAAGCATCAACTCCGTCTCAATGACTTCTATGTCGCGCTTCGGATCAACGCTTCCCATGGTATGGACGACTTCTTTATCTTCAAAAAGACGTACCATATGAAGAATCGCGTCAACTTCTCGGATGTTCGCAAGAAATTTATTCCCAAGACCTTCCCCTTGAGCCGCCCCTTTTACTAATCCAGCAATGTCAACAAAGCGACATGAAGCCGGAATCGTCTTTTTGGGTTGAAAAATCTCGGTGAGGCAAGTCAAACGAGCATCGGGAACACCAACGACTCCAACATTTGGTTCAATAGTGGTGAAGGGATAATTCGATGCAGCGGCGGTGCCAGATGTCAGGGCATTAAAAATTGTGGATTTACCCACATTGGGAAGACCAACAATACCAATTTCCATAAGAAGCACACTCTAGCAGAAAGACAATACGTAGATCCTTAAGCCAAAAGCCCTATCGAGAACTGCACATCAGGACTGACAGCACTAGGGATTGTTAAGAAATGAAATCATATCTTGCAAAGTCTGAGTATCGGTCACAAATTCGGTATGACCAACATCGTATGCTCGAACTGTTGTACGAAATGATTTCTGATAGGCCGTGGGGAGCAACGCTGAACGGACCGTGACCGTCTCGTCACCATCCTCATAGAGTATAGCCGGATCGATCGCCCGAGGAAGTTTTTCTGGGTTTCCATTATCAAAATACAGTGAATCAGGACCTTGCCCATTCTTTCTCATCCATACGCCATTCGCTAAAGTCGGTCGACCCTTCGCATACAAATACAACAGAGGGAGGCGGTTTGAAGTTGATGATTGCCTCGGAGCACGAAGCAATTCAAGGAACTGCTGTGAGCGACGAAGCCAAAATGTAGTATAGTCAGCACGGCGCATCATAATTTCAGCAGACACATTTTGAGGCTTATTCAATAAACCCCATCCAGACTGTTTCCAATTCTCTGGCTGTCGAATCATCTGTGTTAACGGTTTTAGGGTAGGGGAGAGAAGCTGATCGGTATCGAGAAACGGCAATGTATAGTAGCTGGAAGGAAACGAAGAGTAGGCTTCTGCCGTGAGCATCGATGTATTGAACTTCACCGTCACGCCAAAATTCATATTGCGAAGCGAGTTCATGACTCCAAGAAACGGAACTCCAGCCATGATCACTCTTGAAATATTACCTGTGCCTTCCCATGTCTCAACAGCTGTGTCTATCTCCTGGGTGCCGTAACGCAGATAGTAACTGACAATCAATCCGCCTAGGCTATGCGCAACCAGTGAAATATCATGCGTCCCTTTTGCTTGGAGCTGTTGAATCATGGCATCCAGACGTATCACAGAGTCCATCAAATCTTTTCGCCAATCATAGGAGAAGGGGATGACTTTCGTGTCACGATCAGTCTCTGAACGAAGGAGGTCGATCAAAGGACCGTACACGTCAACATTGTAGATATACGGAACGACAGGAACCTGATCGAGTAGGCTATCGGGACGCAGATCAATGGCATTAGTTAATTCGAGGCCTGGGACAGGAAGCGTCAACGGTTGATTGCCAAACAAGGCTTCGCTGGCAGATATCCAAACAAGATGCTCGTCTGAATTTCGTATCAAGCGTGTGCCGTAGTACCCTGGAACGACAATAATGACCGATGTTGGATTGTCGATACGATCGGATGAATTGACGCGCCCAGTGCCACAACCGGACAGTGCCCCGCTCACGATGAGTAAAAGAAAGATGTGCACCCCCAAACGGATATGACGTTTCACGGTCATAGTCGTGTGTGTGAACCTCAGTCTCTCTACGATTCGGCGACCGTGTCGTTCGAAAGAAAACGAAAAGAAGTTCATCGGTAATTGTCGATCAGACCAAGGTGGGCGAATAAAGCGAGGTCGTCTAGTCACAATATTTCGTCAGGAAGATCCGCGATCAAAAGAAAGCGGATCGGACGTTCGAGAATCTGTCAAGGAAGAAAGCTGTTTCGTCATGTCTTTCAGCGTTGCTGAGGTACGTTTCTTCCTTCCTCTAAATCCAGCAAGTCAGCCCATGCGGTAATATCCTGGCGACTCGCATCAAGCGAATCTCTGACTTCTCGAAAGAAGACCCACTTTTCTTCAGAATCTGGACCCCGATTCAACATCATGACATTCCAGTCCTGAATTTCTTGTGTGGTCCGAGGCGTCGCATGTTGCAAGACCCACTGAATAATCTCATCATCTGTTCGCATTTTTACAGCAGCAAGGAGATCATCTCCTGAAATTCCAGTAAAATCGAGAAAACGCGCGTCCAGCGGACAGGGATAGATGTATTCGCCAAGTGTCCCGGCAGACTTGGCACGACATTTATCTATGATACGTGGTAAGTGAACGTACGGTCCTAATCGTTCTTTAAGACTTCTGGGATACTGAGTACGAAGATCCATAGGAGAGAGGAACAATGAAAGAAAACAGACGAGAGAAAACCTCTACCGATGACTTTTCTCTCGTCTGCGTGTAAATCTACAGCATTGTATGGTTGTCAAAGGTTAAGGTCTTCGTCACAATCGCATTATTTTCGTACGAAATAATCCGCCGGGTTGCCGGCAAATCAGATGCCCCAATCCGTGTGTGAGTATCAGAGAAACTTTCAACATTCGTTAACGATCCATCCTTGGGGGAAAAGTAATACACCGTATATCTGGTCGTCAGATATTTTTGATCTTGTGTGACCGCACTATCTTCAACATTGATCGTAAAAGCCACGTAGGGCATCTTTCGATTAATTTGAGTTATGCGATTATCTTTAACACGATACCATGAGCCCATCCCATCTCCATTAATGGTGACGCGTTGTCCCATCGGATGACTGTCGTCGCCTTCTAAAGTTAAAGCATATTTGCCGTCGGATTCTTCAAAGCTTCGTGGACCTCGATGAGTAGCAATCATACCAATTTGATTTTGTGCCCATTTCTTCAAGTCTTCATCGGCAATATTGACTGTTACATCCTTCGAATTCTTGACAGTAACGGTGCCTTTCGTTTCTTTCCCGTCGACATTGATTCGAAGATCAGCTTGAAAGCCGTTAAAATCTGGTTGCCAACGCGCGGTCCGCTCAAACGCGCCTCGCAATAAATCTTTGGCCTTGGGATCGTCTTGAACCGTCGTGGCATTCTCTTCGCGAGTATACATTTCCATACCTATCGTCTCCTCATACTGTGAATAATAAACATATGAACCAGATCGCTTACGACAAAGTGTCGACCGTATTATAGAGAATCAACTTTCTGATGAACAACCACATGCGTGATTGCCAGGAAAAGAAATATCATTATGTGAAATACGTTCATTCGAACATCGGGATCGACAGGTTTCCAATATACACTTTGGCATTCCACTTGCTCATTTCACTCTAGGAAGGAATTGACTCATGCATGTACTTGTCACAGGCGGAGCCGGATTTATTGGCTCCCATACAGTAGAGGCGTTAGTGAAAGTTGGGGCACGAGTTCGTGTTCTAGATAATTTCTCCACCGGAAAACGGCAAAATTTACCTAGTCATGCCAATTTAGAGGTCTGCACTGGAGATATTCAAGATGTCAAAGACGTCAATCATGCCGTCGCAGATGTTACGCATATACTGCATTTAGCGGCACAGGTTTCCGTTCAGGACTCTATGGTCCATCCATCCAAATCATGCAGTATCAATATCCAGGGGTTTGTCAACGTACTCGAAGCTGCACGAAAGCATCAGGTTGACAAAATGGTTTACGCCTCAAGCGCGGCCGTTTATGGATATCCTCAACAACTACCGATTTCAGAAAACGATGTGGTTCACCCTATTTCACCGTATGGGTTAGAAAAAAGTGTCAATGATCAATACGCTGCCTTATTTCATTCGTTGTTTAATTGTTCAATGCTTGGTGTACGCTATTTTAACGTGTATGGACCACGACAGGATCCCAAATCACCCTATGCCGGCGTCATCAGTAAGTTTATACATTTCATTGAACAGCAACAACCACTAACTGTCTTTGGCGATGGGAGGCAAACTCGAGATTTTGTCTTTGTGACCGATGTGGCAAAGGCGAATGTCGCAGCTCTCAGATCTGATGCCACAGGAGTCTGTCATGTAGCCACTGGAACGAGTCGAAGTTTATTAGACATGATTCAAGCCCTTTCGACCTGCGTCGGCCGTGAACTTCAAGTGATACATCAGGATGCGCAAGCAGGAGATATTCCGCATTCCGCTGCGCATGTTGACAAGCTCGCTCAAGCCTTAGGGGTTCAATGCTCCACACGCTTTGAAGATGGATTGCGGATTTTATTGAAAGAAGTCATAGAATCGAAAGACTAGGCGTGGACGGTAGTTCAACTCATAAGCTTACCCCTATTGTTCTCTGCCTAGTCTGTATCGTCATGGTTCATGCGACACCGGGGTGGAGTGCTCATAATTTCAGTGTAGCTTTTTTTTATGGCGATCACGCCCCTCTTGATGAATTACACGCCTTTGATGTCGTCGTTGTTGAGCCTGATCATCAGTATGATCCCAACGCCTACCGCACATCTCACAGTGAACTATTCGCGTACATCAGCATAGGGGAATTTGCCTCGTCTCGTGTCTACGCACAGTCGATTCCCAAACAATGGGTGTTAGGAAAGAACACCATTTGGGATTCGCAGATTATTGATCAAAGTCAGGATGTCTGGCCAACCTTCGTGACCGAACACATTATCGGGCCGCTCTGGCAGCAAGGCTATCGAGGATTTTTCCTTGATACGCTTGACTCTTATCACCTCGTCGCAAGCACGGAAGAAGAAAAACAGCAACAAGAACAGGGGTTGAGTCGAGTGATACATGCCATCAAACAGACCTATCCTGACGCAAAGCTGATTTTCAATCGAGGATTTGAAATCATCCCTGCCGTGGCTGACCATGTTTTTGCGGTGGCCGCAGAATCAGTATTTCGCGGATGGGATCAACAGAAGAGTCGCTACGTCGAGGTATCACAACACGACCGGCAATGGCTTGTACAACAATTACAGACGATACAACAATCCCATGATATACCAGCCATTGTCATAGATTACCTCCCACCACAAAGCCGAAAAGACGCACGAGACATTGCCCGAAAGATTCAGGATCTTGGCATGATTCCCTGGGTGAGCACACCTGAATTGAATATGTTGGGCATTGGGGCCGTTGAAGTCATGCCGCGAAAAGTTTTGTCGGTCTATGATAGTGCCCGTGATCCTCAACCGGAGCATAGCGACTTGCATCGTTTCATTGATTTTCCGTTGAATCACCTGGGCTATGTGTCAACACATCATGATGTCAGAACACCATTTCCGGACTATCCATTAATTGGTCGGTATGCAGGGATCGTGGTGTGGGTATCAGGAAACCAACATTCCTGGAGCCAAGGATTCCATCAATGGTTGTTGAAACAAATTCAGCAAGGCATCCGGGTTGTCTTTTTCGATTCATTTGGGTTTCCTTTACAAGAGCCATACCTCACCCCATTAGATTTGTCTATCGCCCCCCTTGGTAAACCAGTAACGAACGTGCATTTTTCAATTAAAGACCCGCGAATGGGTTACGAAATCGACCCGATTCCCAAGCGACGTGGGTTTGTTCCCATCACGCTTGAACTCGGGGAATCGCTGTTGCAGGTGGAAGCACTGGATGGACAACGCCAGGATGCTGTTGCGATTACCCCTTGGGGGGGCTATGCCTTCTTTCCGTATGCCGTGATCCAGCTTCCGGATCTAGAGCATTCTCGTTGGGTCTTTGACCCGATTCGATTTCTACAGGACACGCTTCGGTTAGCGCCTATGCCTATTCCCGACACGACCACTCAGAATGGACGTCGATTACTCCTGACTCACATTGACGGGGATGGGTTTCCGAGTTTAGCCGAATTTCCTGGAAAACGGTACGCCGGAGAAGTGCTTTATCAAAATATCCTAAAAAAGTACCAAGTCCCAACAACGCTCTCGGTCATAGAAGGGGAGATTGGCGCTCAAGGACTCTATCCGAAATTGACTCCACGATTTGAAAAAACAGCCCGAGCAATGTTTGCCTTAAACCATGTTGAAATGGCCAGTCATTCGTACTCGCACCCACTCGTGTGGCGAGAGTTTGTGATTTCAGGCCCCAATAGTCCCGGCGATTACAATTTGAACATACCAGACTATGTCTACGGTCCTGAGAGTCTCACGCGTGAAATCAAAGGTTCGATTAATTACATCAATTCAAAGTTAGCGCCTGCTGATAAACGTGTTCAAGTTTTTTTATGGACGGGTGACTGTAACCCTGCAGCGGAAGCGTTACGATTAACGTACGAAATTCATGTCGGAAATATGAACGGCGGTGATACCATCATGACAAAACAGCATAACTCCTTGACAGCGGTCGCCGCGTTCGGAATTCAAAAGGGCAAGTATTACCAAATCTATGCACCGAATCAAAACGAAAATATTTATACGAATGAATGGACGGGTCCCTACTACGGATTTGAGCGTGTGATTGAAACCTTTCAACTCACCGATCGTCCACGACGACTCAAACCTATCAATATTTATTATCATACCTACTCTGCAAGTAAAAAAGCCTCCCTAACAGCCCTTCATCGAGTTTATTCATGGGCATTACAGCAAGCCGTCAATCCAATTTACGTCTCTGAATACATTCAAAAGGTCCATGATTTCAATCAGATGGTCATCGCAAAAACCGGTACTTCTTGGAACATTCGTGGTACGACCTCATTAAAAGAACTTCGAATCCCACAGACATTGGGATATCCAGATATGCAAAAGAGTCATGGAATTGCCGGATTTTCTGATCATGAAACGCATCGATATCTCCATCTCGCTGATCAGTCTGAAGTCACTCTGCTGTTGAAGCCGACGAGGCCAACTCTCCCATATTTACATAACACGAATGGGCAATTACTGAATTGGGGACAGACGGGGAACACCCTGCAGCTGACGCTAAAAAGCTACCAACCGCTTATCGTTTCGATAGGAAATGCAACAAAGTGTGCGGTACCGGCTAATGTTGGACACGTTGAGAACCGACAAGAAGGGAATCTATTAAACCTTTTTGTCACACAACAACGTGAAAAACCCATCAGCATCACATGTTCTTAGACGTTCGGATCGTCAAACCAAGGAGCGGTTGTTCTCGCTCTGGTCGATCGCGTTATTTGCTGTTGGGATCGTTTTAGTGTTGATGGTGTTGTTTCCGAAGCAACGGATCTTTAATCAAGTCGCTCAAGCCAGCCAAGCATCGACGGTCAGTACATTTTTTCTCCTAAATCTTTTGAAAAGCAAACCTGGGGATACTGACCTTCGTTTTATGCTTGCCCAACATCAGTTTGCAATAGGCAACATGACTCAGGCCCAAGAAACTGTCACTCCATTACTCACGAGCGACAATGCACATGTGCGGATGAATGCGCAGCTATTCGATCTACATATGCTCAAAACCCGTACATTTTCCTTGCCAGAAACATCATCGGCCCGTCGTCAGGGCATACGGGAAATTGGACAATATCTTACACGGCTAGCAGAAACATCCCAGGAATATGACAGTGAAACACTCTCCCAATTTGCAGAATCTGCGTTGATGATTGGCGATCAGCGTCTCGCACAATCCATGTATGAACAACTTGGACAGCAAGCCACCCCTCAGACGGCGCAGTGGTATGCCAAAGCCGCCGAATTGGCGTTAGGGCAGGGGGCGTATCAAAAAGCTGCAACCTTGTATTTTTCTGCTCAGAGTCAGTCGGCTCGTCAGGTGCATAAGCGTAACTATTATCTCGCAGCACTAAAAGCGTTACAGTCTGGAAATTTACTCACACAAGCCATCACGCAAGCTGAACAACATCTGGGCGACTTACGACACGATGAAACAACCTTGTTGTTTTTGGTGTCGCTTGGCCGTGCCGCTGGAGATGGCGACTTTGCACAAAAATATGTAAAGGATTTATTGCAGATTGCATCGACGCACCATCCTTTTCGACCCATTCCTGTAACGTCGTTTCTTAAAAGAGGCACATACCAGCCTGCATTCGTGTTTGCACCAAATCTTGACGAAGTGACAGATTTCATTGCTGCCCCGAGTTGGTCCTCAACGAATCACTTCTCCCGCTACCGGACTAGTGCCACTCAAACCCAATCATCCAGAAATACACTGTCGGAAAACCAGACAAAATTTCGGAAATTTGATGATCAGATGTACCGGCTTGGATATGCAGTCTTCTTAGAAAATCAGAATTTACACGATGCCTATCAATTAGCCAAAGCGGCCGTCCAACAAGCTCCACATCGATTAGCTTGGAGAAAAAAATTCGCTCAGGTCGCTGAGTGGACTGGCCGTCAACATGTTGCACTCACGCAATGGCGAGCAATTGCGGAGAAGAAACCGAGCCAAGAGTCTTTTGAACAGATACTGCGATTAGCCCCAGGTGCCTATGATGACGAGAATATCGTCTTCGCCCTCTTAGGACTAGGGAAACTACGTGACTTATCGGAGTCAGAGTGGCGTGCACTGTCGGATGGATTTGAACGGATAGGTAAACCGGAAGAGGCTGTTGCCTATTTGACTCACCTTCATCAACGTCAACCGAATCAAGCCTATCTTGAACATATTGCCCACCTGTACCAACGAATGGGCCAAGGAATAAAAGCCTATCGCTATTATCGGGAGCTCGAAGAACAATACGGGTCACAACTAACCTGGGCAACTCAGCAGGCACGCCTATTGTCAGCCCATGGTGAATTACAGAATGCCTATGCCCTGTTGCGGAGCGTGAAAGATCACGCGAATGAGGACGATGACGAATATTGGAAATTCATTGGACATCTGGCGTGGATATTCGAAGATGATCAAGAAGCTGAACAGGCCTATCAGCAATTACGCGCACGGCAGCAGCTTTCAAGTGAAGGTCTGGAACGCCTCATTCTGCTTTTACGTCATACACAACCATTAGAAGCTATTCAAGTCAGTCTTGCAGGATGGAAGACATTTCATAGTCCAAAGTTTTTGATGCACGCATTGGATCTCCAACTACAAGAACAACAGTTTGAACAGGTGCAATCGACCTTAGATGGGCTCTTACCATGGGAAGAAGACCTTGTGGTTCATCAGGAACGGTATTGGATCATTCGTGCAGAAGTCATGTGGAAAATCGGCCAGCCCTCCCAAGCCCTTCGCGCTTATGAACAGGCCCTGACCATCAATCCAGAATCGATCGAAACGAAAGAAGCGGTATTGTGGTTTTTGGTCGAACAACAGAATCGAACAGCACTGAAATACTATCTTGATACATGGCAGACTGTCATTGAGTCGAATTCGAGACTCTGGGGTCCAGTCGCAGCCGCGCATGTCCTTCTCAATCAACATCGACAAGCCCTCCCATATTTCGTTCGGCAACTGAAGACACGACAGCAGGATTATCTCTGGCTCTTGAACTACGCATCAGCACTTGAGGCGTCCTCCCAAACCGTATTGGCATGGCAGGTTCGCCAACATGCATGGACGGTCATTCGCCAGTCGCTCTTGTCTCACCCATCTCAAGCCCATTCTTCTGAGACAATTGAGGCCCTCACCATATTGACACAGCGAAAAGACCCAGGGGACACACTTCTTTCCCTGCTACGAAATGTACGAACTCAGTTGACGTCACCTGTCATGAAAGAGCTCGTCGTCGCATGGTTTCTCTCTCACGAAGCCTTTGATGCTGCCAAACGTTGGCTTTGGAATACCTATGCCCGGCAATTTCATGAACCGGGTTGGGCCAAACTTGCCATTGCACTTGCAGACAATGACTGGGAAGAGATTGAAGCTATCGCTCATCACTTTACAGACACATTATCGACATCTGATCAGATCGAAGCCGCAACAAGACTTGACAGGAAAACGATTGCACAAGAGCTAGCCTTTAATTCACTGACACGCCACCCAAATCAGAACGCCACACATATGCAGTTCCAAGAAGCCATTATGAATGCCGCGGATGACATCATGTCACGCGTGATGTTTGAACAACGGCGGCCACTTTCAAGCTATATCTCAAAAACCGCAATGGCGATTCAATTAGGACGAGTTGAAGTCAAACCAGAAGCTTTGATCGCCTGGCAGAAAAGTGTCGATTCAAAAGAGTTAACCGGAGTCCCGCGAGTCGATCGTCAATTCGGACTATCGCTGGGCTACCAATGGCCGACAGGGACGGTACGTTTAACCGGATTTCATCGAAATGCACTCTCAAATGTCTTTGGATTGAACATCGACTATGAACAGATATGGAATGAACATTTCTCGACGACGGTCACCATGGGACGAAATCAAAAGGCTGACGATTCTGTCGTACTACAGATCGGAGGTGTGAAAGATTTTATCAGAGGACAAGGTCTTTACTATTTTTCTAAACGTCAATTCATGTCTCTCCAACTAGATTCGCCCTGGTTCTTCAGCCAAACGCGTGACGATCTTGGCCGTGGACTTGGCGTAGAAGGCGTCATTGGCCATCATATTCGACGAGAATATCCAGATGTGACGGTTCGTCTAGTCGGAACCGTACAACGCTACTGGCGTGTCAATACCTTACCGGGGAGTATGAGCCGCCTTATTCCGCATACGGACGAAGTGCCGATTCCTCTTCAAGCAATTCCTCAAAATTTCTCGCAGGGAGGAATTAATCTGAGCCTTGGAGATTCCATACGAGACGTCTATACAAAAGGCATCCGTCCCTTCGGCCTCCTTGGCTTGAATTACAACAGCGCCACAGGAATTGGTCATAGTCTTGAAGCAGGGTTGGCCGCACGATTATTCGGTCAGGATCGACTCTTACTCTATGGAAGCAACATCCGAGGTGGATTTGGGCAGAATGCCACGACCACGCAAATCAATCTCCAATATCAACGGTGGTTTTAATTCAATAGGTGACACAATGAAAAAGTTTTTCTTGGTGATGTTTGGAATAAGCCTGTTCATGTCAGGTGGCTGCACAGTCATTGATCATTCTCGCAATCCCATCATCGAGCCACATGCCTCATGGGCGTTACTGCCGATCGTGAACCATACTGAAACCCCACAAGCCGGTCGGCGTGCCGAGGCGATTACCGAAGCCTTGCTCTACAGCCAAGGTATCACACACTTGCTCCGCTACCCATCGACTCTCCAGGACGAGTCGTTGTTATTGGGTTCCGATCATATATTGTATGAGTCGGCATTGCGCTGGGCGAAAGAACAGAAGATCCAGTATGCCCTAACCGGGACCGTCGACGAGTGGCGATATAAAGTGGGGATCGACGGAGAGCCGGCCGTTGGCGTAAGCCTCCAGCTTCTCGACCTCAACACGAATCAAGTCGTGTGGAGTGCTGTGGGAGGCCAAACTGGATGGAGTCGCGAAGCGGTGAGCGCCGTGGCACAAAAGCTGATTAAACGTCTACTCGAGGAAGTGAGCGTCTCCTAAATGCGATTGCCCGTC
>BQIX01000080.1 GCA_021604145.1 Nitrospirales bacterium | reverse complement strand
GGGATCTTTGGCGCGCACATCATCAACAAGCCTTGCCAAAATTTCACCTCGATGTTCCGTCCGCCGGTGCGAACGCCAAGAGAGGTATCCCAATACACGTTTACTGAACAAATCCCCAATTTCAACATCTTCGAGCGTCGTCAAATGAGGATCTGATAAATGGGCAAGAGTAAAGTCACTCATCGTATATTTCAACCTTTATGCGTATTCGTTCAAATCTCATGGGCAATTGATTCTTTACCTCAGGTATCACATTAGTATACGATCTCGCGTTCGTTATTCCTATAACCACCCTCAAACAGAAATGTTCTCTTGAGAACATAATAAAGAGAAACAAGGGGTTTTAGTAAATTCTCTAGAATTTCCATGCCAGGGTACGTTTCTATAGTCAATGAGTCTCCTGTCTCTCTTTGGGGATTAACCTCGCATGAGCGATTGAGGCGGATGGTTCAACGCGCGGGCAATCTCACGTTTCTCGACAATCTCCAGTCACTCCCGGATAATTCTTCGGTCCTCATACTTCGCGGGGACTTCCTCTATGATGATCGGATTATTAAACGTCTCGCCAAAGAAGAACAGACCATCCTGCAAGTCTCCATCAAACAAACGCTCATTCCGGTAGCCGCTGTCGTCCCGACTCAGTTTGCTCGACAAGCAGAAATGCTCCTGTCAGAACAAACAGTAGAAGAAGAGATCCCTGATGTCCAAACAGTTGAACTGCAAGACTGGGCTTCAGGCTTTCAGGAACAACTTCGGAAGTTTGATCCTCCCTATATTCTTCCAATTACTGGCGACAAACAACAAGACTTTGAAGAACATTTATATTCCGGATCCTATAAAGGCGTCACCGACCTGATCACCAAATGGGCCTGGCCGATTCCAGCTAAATGGGCGGCTTGGTTGTGCGTGAAAGCTGGGATTGTCCCTAATGCCGTCACGACACTCAGCTTGATTCTCACCATTATTGCGGGAATCTGTTTTATCAAGGGACAATTTGGAATTGGCCTCCTAGCCGGGTGGCTTATGACCTTTCTCGATACGGTTGACGGAAAATTGGCACGAGTGACGGTCACCTCCAGTAAATTTGGACATGTCTTGGATCACGGTCTCGATATTATTCATCCTCCTCTTTGGTATATTGCCTGGGGCCTGGGGTTGGCCACCTTTACTCCTCCTGCAGCCTGGCTGACACTTCATACCATTTTTGGCATCATTCTCATCGGCTACATTGTCGGCCGATTATGCGAAGGATTATTCCAACTCTGTCTAGGCCAATTCGGTTTATTTTGCTGGCGCCCCCTTGATTCCTTTAATCGTTTAATTACCGCTCGTCGAAATCCTAATCTTATTTTACTCACAGGCTCACTGTGTCTGGGACGCCCTGACGTAGGGTTACTTGCCGTCACCGCATGGACCGTTCTCTCAACCGCCATCTTACTCGTTCGTCTGGGATTCGCCTTTGGTGTCCGCATGATATCCGGCAGTCCGTTGCGCCCATGGCTGGCAGAAATTGGAACCACCGTGGACAGGGAATCGTTGGCGGCAAAAACATTCACTCGACCTCCACTCACCACCACCATTCAATCAACGGATTGACTCTGGTACTATCACGCAAGAAGTCTCAGTTGTACGTCTTCCTTAAGAATGAGGACAGCATTGCCATTACCCGCACGAACATATCGCCTAGGGATCGTCTCCAACCCCCTCAGTGGACGTAATAAAAAAAGTTCGGTTGCTCTCAAGACCATCCTGGATGCCCATCCGACGATTCTTCAATACGAAGCACAGACAAAACACGAGATCCAAACCGCCGTCATAGAGCTTGCCCAAAAACAGGTCGATATTATCGTAATCAATGGCGGCGACGGAACGGTCCAAGGCGTTCTCACGACACTGTTTCATCAGCAACCGTTTACCACACTCCCCTTGTTGGCTATACTTCCGTCGGGCACGTCGAATATGAACGCAGGCGATGTTGGGCTTCGTGGCAATCGAACGGCAGCACTCCAAAAACTGTTATCCTGGGCAGAAGGACAAGGCGATGCGCCGACGATTCTCACACGACAGGTAATACGCATTCAGCGAGTCCCCAATGAAGATCCCATCTACGGAATGTTTTTTGGCGCAGGAGCCATCTACCAAGGCGCACAAGTTGGTTGGAAGACGAAGCAGTCAGTCGGACGACTGGGCGAAGTTGGCGCAAGCCTCATTATCAGCCGGTTTTTTCTTTCACTGCTGTTTGGTCGACAAACCCGCATCAACCCTATTCCCTTGACCATCTCCCGCGATGAGCATCCTCCCATTCAAGGAGAGTTCCTCACGATTCTCGTCACAACTCTAGAACGGCTCTTCTTGGGATTACGGCCGTATTGGGGAACCGAAACCCACCCGTTACACTACACAGCAGTCCGGAACAAACCCACACACCTTAAAAGAACGCTCCCCTCACTGTTGTTTGGGCGCTCGCATCAATATGGCACTCCAGAACATGGATACAGCAGTCATAATGCGCAAACCCTAGAACTTCATATGCAAGATGGATTTACCATTGACGGTGAGGACTACAAACCTGACCCTGAACTGGGCCCCGTGCGCCTGACCACTGGCGGACTGGCCTCCTTTATCCGTTTTTAATCATATCGATTGTGATCATTTCACCTGAACTACAACAACTTGTCCATGGCCAAGATGCGGAGAATGTTCCTGATTCGATCCATGCACTGAGTGAAGCACTCCTGACGCGTCATTCTGATGCCATTCAAGCCATCCTGTTTTACGGCTCGTGCTTACGATCAGACTCAGACATCGAGGGCATTGTAGACTTATATCTTATCGTCGATAGCTATCGCGCTATGTATGACACGACTTTCTTAGCGGTTGCAAATAAATTGCTGCCACCCAACGTGTTCTACATCGAAGTCCCATTTCAAGATCGCAAAGTACGCGCAAAATACGCCATCCTTTCTTTAACGGACTTTCAACGCAGTACATCCATGAAATGGTTTCATTCCTATTTCTGGGCACGCTTCGCCCAACCCACAAAAGTGCTTTATGCCGCGACGCCTCAGGTCGAACAAAAAATCTACACCGCACTAGCTCAAGCCATCATGACGTTTCTCACGAGAACGCTGCCGCAAATCCCTCCATCTTTTGATGCATTGACGCTCTGGAAAACCGGCCTGTCACTGACCTATCGAGCGGAGCTTCGAACAGAGAAACCAGGACGAATCAAGCAAATCGTTGAAGCGAATCGAGACTATTATCAACAGACCGCTGACGCGGCTCTTCCTCAACTGTCGCCCCAGATCACCGTTGATCTATCAGTTCAGCCTCCTTGTTTTCAGGCACACTATTCATCAGCAATCCATCAGCTCAATACCGTCACCTGGCTGCTTCGTCGAGGACAAGGAAAGGTGTTATCCGTCTTACGGCTGATCAAAGGACTCTTTACGTTTCAAGGGGGCGTCGATTATATTCTGTGGAAAATAGAACGCCATTCCGGTGTCAGCATTGAACTCACGCCTCATCAACGAAAACACCCCCTCCTCGCCAGCCCTGTCGTGTTTTGGAAGCTCTATCGAAAAGGCGCATTTCGGTAATATCTTTCCCTTCGAACGGTGTAAAGATTCTTTATAAAGTAAATGTACTCATTTATGCTTGCTCATGAAAAACTTTTCTTATCGTGCATCACGAGCCACCCTTTTCCCCAACTAAGGTCTTTACCGATGTCCTGATATTCGTTACTATGTGGGCTCGCGATACAATATCCTTCAAGCCAACAAATACGTAACACATCTCAATACTTCACGCGTTCATCTTAATGTTTTTCACGTAAGGAACAATCCGTCATGTCGCTGTATGCCCACATCATTGGTGAATCCCCCCTAGAGTTATGGGGACTGACCTCTCGTGAGCGATTAATCCGAATGCTGGAACGTATGGAGATTAAACAGGTGATTGATGATTTCGCCTTGCTACCTTCAAACTCCACCCTTCTTCTTATTCATAGTGATTATCTCTATGATGTGCGGGTATTGAGCCATCTCCTAGAGCAGAATAACGTTATATTTCAACTAAAGGTCAAAGAGAAAGAAGTCCCCATTGCAGCGCATGTTCAGGCCAGCTTCGCTTTCCAGACATTGCATGCTCTTGAACAAGGCATACAACCTGAGTCCGTGCACCTTCAACCAATTTCCTTAAACTCCTTAACAAATACATTCAGTAAAAAACTGAGAAAAGTTGACCCCGCCTACGTGTTTCCCATCGCCAACGATAATCAAGATGCACTCGAAGAGCATCTCTATTCTGGCTCATACAAAGGCGTGACCGATCTTATTACGAAATGGGCCTGGCCGATCCCTGCCAAATGGGCTACTAGAATCTGTGCAACCCATGGCATCAAGCCGAACTACGTAACATTTCTTGGACTCATCCTGACAATCATCGCCGGGGTCTGTTTTGCCAAACAGCAATATCTCATTGGCCTTCTTGCCGGTTGGGGCATGACTTTTCTTGACACGGTCGATGGAAAATTAGCCCGTGTGACCATTACCTCCAGTCGATTCGGCGACATCTTTGATCATGGAATAGATTTGATTCATCCACCCCTCTGGTACCTCGCCTGGGGCATCGGCTTATCCACTTTTCAAACCACCGTGTGGTGGCCATGGTCACTCTCAACCACGCTTTGGGCGATCTTCATTGGGTATGTATTGGGAAGAATTATCGAAGGATCGTTTCATCAATTAGTCGGCCGATTCGGCATATACTGCTGGAAACCCATGGACTCGTATTTTCGATTGATCACCGCGAGACGCAATCCTAATCTGATTGTACTGACTGCAAGCGTCATCCTTGGTCGACCGGATTGGGGCTTGATGGGTGTCGCATTCTGGACTGTCTCGTCAACCGCCATTCTCCTCGTTCGATTTTTAATGGCTTTAGGAACAAAGAAAAGCTGTGGGGAAATTAATCCATGGCTAGCCGACATTGGCACTAGCATTGATCGCGAGTCACTCACCGCCAGACTCTTCACCCGCCCGCCGTTCACAAAAGCTATGCAATCAAAAGACTGAATCTGGCATCGTCCATCCGCCAGACAAAGAACCGTTGCATCTCAAAAAAAGCGCCCACCTTTTGAGAAGATGAGCGCTTTTTATAGATTCAAACGACTGCGATATTTACAACTGCCTACACATCATAATACATCAGAAATTCGTACGGATGCGGTCGAACTCTGACTTTATCGACTTCGTTCTCTCGTTTGTACGCGATCCAAGCCTCGATAACATCTTCACTGAAGACCCCACCCTTGAGTAAAAACTGATGGTCGTCCTCCAGATTATTCAGGGCCTCTTCTAAGCTGACTGGAAGCGTAGGAATGTTGCTCGCTTCTTCAGGTTCTAAATCATAGAGATTCTTATCCATTGCTTCACCTGGATGAATTTTGTTTTGAATCCCATCAAGTCCTGCCATCAGCATCGCACTAAAGGCGAGGTACATATTGCATGAAGGGTCAGGGAATCGCACTTCAATTCGCTTGGCTTTTGGGCTTGGCGAATACATAGGAATCCGGATACCCGCCGAACGATTACGACTTGAATAGGCTAACAACGTTGGGGCTTCAAACCCTGGGGTCAATCGCTTATACGAATTAGTGGACGGATTCGTAAAGGCTGCAAGCGCTTTGGCATGTTTGAGAATTCCCCCGATATAGTACAAACATTGCTGCGACACACCAGCATAATCTTTTCCGGCAAAGGATGGCTTTCCACCCTTCCAAAGGCTTTGGTGCGTATGCATACCCGTTCCGTTATCACCAAACATGGGCTTGGGCATAAACGTCGCTGTCTTTCCATGACGACGTGCAACATTCTTGACGATATATTTGTACATCATCATTTTATCTGCCATGCTGAGAAGGGTGTCGAACCGAAGATCAATCTCTGCCTGTCCACCCGTCGCGACTTCATGATGATGTTTTTCGACATGAATACCGACCTTCTCCATTTCACGCACCATTTCAGAACGAATATCTTGTTGAGAATCAGTCGGTGCAACTGGGAAATACCCTTCCTTATGACGCGGACGAGACCCAAGGTTATTGCCCTCATCTCCCGAATTCCATATTCCTTCATCCGAATCAATAAAATAAAATCCAGAGTAGGCATTCTGATCGTAGCTGACATGATCAAAGATAAAAAATTCCGCTTCCGGACCCCAATAGGAGGTATCGGCAATTTTCGTACTCTTGAGATATTTCTCGGCATTTTGAGCAACGAATCGCGGATCCCGCTCATAGCCTTGCCGTGTAATAGGATCTTCTACATTCCCTACCATCGAAAGCGTTGGAATCTCGGTAAACGGATCCATCCGTGCGGTATCGGGATCAGGCACCAGCAACATATCGCTATTTTGAATCGCTCGCCATCCGCGGATGGACGATCCATCAAACCCTGACCCGTCTTTAAAGAGATCGAGCGTCAGCTCAGAAGTCGGGACAGAGAAGTGCTGCCATGTCCCTAAAAAGTCCACGAACTTTAAATCAACCATTTCTACTTTGTTCTTTTTGGCATAATCCAAGACTTCACGCGGAGTCATGTAATACCTCCTTCAGGAGAGTTGTTCATAAAAACTTGATTGATCAAACAAATACAATCAGGCCTACCATTCGCACCAAGGGTTTCTGTCACTCGCACGCAACTCGTGGAACAAGCTAAAAAGAACGGGAGGGGAAATACCATCAACCTCCAGATGTCTATCCCATTACGAATACGCACGTTCACTATGTTGACTGAGATCCAACCCAATTTCTTCGTCCTGCGACGATACACGCAGTCCTATCGTGATATCAATCACTTTTAAGATCAGATACGTCCCGACCAGAGCAAAAACCAATGTGACCACAGCCAAGAGAATTTGCGTGACAAATTGACTGGCATTGCCAAAAAATAGACCCTGAGCGCCGATCGACGCAAAAAGTCCAGTCGCTAAGATCCCGGTAAACCCGCCAACCCCATGAATACCGACGACATCAAGAGAGTCATCGTAGCCCAGCCTGACTTTCCAGACAACGGCCACGTAACATAGAGTTCCGGCAAATAATCCGATCAACAGCGCAGACAGCGGACCGATAAAACCTGCACCTGGAGTAATGGTGGCTAATCCGGCAATAATTCCACTCGCCACACCCAGTACCGTAGGCTTTCCTCGATGGACCCACTCCGCAACCATCCAACTGATTCCTCCTGCTGCGGCTGCCGTATGGGTCGAGACAAAGGCCGCGGCGGCAACTTCATTGGCTCCCAATGCGCTCCCGGCATTAAACCCAAACCACCCAAACCACAAAAGGCCAGTTCCCAACACCGTCATAGGCAAATTATGGGGAGGCATGGGCTCTGTTCCAAAGCCCCTGCGTGGGCCCAACATGACCGCACAGACCAAAGCCGCAATTCCTGAACTAATATGGACAACCGCACCACCAGCAAAGTCCAAGGCACCCATCTGGCCCAGCCATCCCCCACCCCACACCCAATGGGCCAAGGGAGAATAAATACACAAAGACCACAACACCGCAAACCAGAGTAACGCGGTAAACTTCATTCGTTCGGCCACACTTCCTGTGATTAATGCGACTGTGATAGCGGCAAACATTAATTGAAACATCATAAATACTTGATGAGGTATGGTCGGAGCATAGTCAGGGCTCGGCGTCAATCCCACGTTCTGCAATCCAATCCAATCAAGCCCGCCGATCAGACCACCAACATCAGGACCAAATGCAAGGCTGTATCCACAGAGAATCCAAAGAAGACTCACCATACAAAGAATAATGGCCGTATGCATAATGGTGCCGAGAACGTTCCGGCTTCGGACTAGTCCACCATAAAATAAGGCAAGCCCGGGGAGCATCATACAGAGGACAAATGCAGAAGAGACTAAAATCCATGCGGTATCCCCTGTGTCGATCGCTATGCCCACAGCCTCTTCAGCCCATGATACCGTCGGCTGGCCAAACAACACCCAGGCTATGACGAGAAGTCCAATTGTACCGAATCGCCAACCATTCACAGTATTACCTCACAATCAACAATTCTCTCCCAGGGTCATATTTGAACCATTACACAGCCGACTCATCGGCTTCTCCAGTTCGAATACGAATCACCTGACTTAAGTCAGACACAAAAATTTTTCCATCACCAATACTACCGGTTTTAGCTGCTCGGCCAATCGTTTCAATGACCTGCTGCACCATTGAATCAGCTACGGCAATTTCCAACTTAATTTTTGGAACAAATTCGATTTGATATTCGGTTCCTCGATAAGTTTCTTTATGACCTTTCTGTCGTCCAAACCCCTTGACTTCCACCACGGTCATTCCCTGAACGCCTATTTCGATCAGCGCATCCTTGACTTCGTCTAATTTAAACGGTTTGATAACGGCTTCAATGAGCTTCATGGGTTGCATCCTCTCGCTTGGTGAATAATTGGTAAATCACATCACCCTCATCGGGAGGCCTATACTGACGGTCTCACTGGCAAGATGCAAGTGAAATTACGCATAGGCTCGTTCACGGTGTTGACTCAGATCCAACCCAAGAATCTCATCTTCTTTGGACACTCGCAAACCAATCGTCCAATCAATGATTTTCAGAATGAGGAAGGTTCCCACAAAAGTAAAAACCCAGGTGGCCATGACACCAACCGCTTGAATAAGCACCTGTCCGGGATTCCCAAACAATAACCCGGTCCCTCCCCCGACACTCGCAAAAAATCCTGTGGCTAGAGCTCCCCAGGTTCCACCAATTCCATGGATACCCAGCACATCAAGAGCATCGTCATAGCCCAGCTTATTTTTCGCAAAGACACCAAGATAGCAAACGATTCCTCCGCCCAATCCAATCACAATCGCGAACACCGGTGTGACATACCCAGCGGCTGGTGTAATCGCGACAAGTCCAGCCACCGCTCCGCTGGCCGCACCCAACAACGTCGGCTTGCCACGGTATCCCCATTCGACGGTTACCCATGCCAAAGCCCCCGAAGCCGTCGCCACATGCGTCGCGACAAATGCTCCCGCGGCAAGCCCATCGGCAGCCAATGCACTTCCGGCATTAAAACCAAACCATCCCACCCATAACAAACTCGCCCCAACAACTGTGAGCGGAAGATTGTGTGGCGCCATATTCTCATGGCCATAGCCATGCCGTTTTCCAAGCACCAGCGCACAGGCAAGCGCTGCGACACCAGAACTGATGTGCACCACCGTCCCACCGGCAAAGTCTAACTCGCCTAATCCAGCCAACCAACCACCGCCCCACACCCAATGCGCAAGAGGTGCATAAATAAAGGTCACCCAGAGTATGGAAAAAACCACAAACGCACCAAATTTTATCCGTTCAGCAATCGCTCCGCTAATGAGGGCAACCGTGATACCTGCAAACATCAGCTGAAAGATCATGAAGGCCAAATGTGGAATGGTTGAACCCTCAAGGGGGTCAGGGCCAACCCCGTCCAACCCAAACCATTGCAAATTGCCAATAACCCCCCCAACATCTGGCGCAAACGCCAAACTATATCCCCAGAGCACCCAAACCACACTGACAAGACACACCGCAATAAAGCTATGCATCATTGTGCTCAGAATATTCTTACTTCGCACCATTCCACCATAGAACAAGGCGAGCCCCGGTATCGTCATCGCCAACACCAGAGCCGAAGACACCAACACCCACGCGGTATCACCAGCACTAATCGTTGAGACTTCATCGGCAAAAGCTGAAGTCACTGATATTCCTAAAAATCCTACAATACTGACTATCGATACACCGATCTTATAGGCCAGACGATCGAACATAACGGCTCCTTTATCCTCTCCGATGAATTAGAAGAGGTACGCCACCTCAGCAGCTAAGGTCTCCTGATGATTGGCAGACCGGTTGCCGAATTGGAATGTATTTCGATTCGATTTATCGTAACGAAATTCTACGCGAGTCAATAATGAAGGAACCGGTTTATACTGCAAGGTCAGCGTTCCTTCCCAAAGCGTCTGCGACGCCGGCACGATATCTCCGAAACAAGTATTAGCCCTCCCGGCCCTCACGACGGACCCCCCACAGCCCAAGAATCCATCTGCATCTTCAAACAATTCACCGCGGATACGGACACCCCACTGATCCGTAAAATCGTGAATGACATATCCGGCGACACCATTCCATCGCGCATTGACGCCAGGGGTCGCATTGGCCTGATTCGCGTAATAGGCTTCCACGACAAACTCCGTCTGATCTGTCGCCTGAATATCAATGATCCCACCGACAAGAACGCGATCAGCATTCCTTGCACCCAAATCACCTTCTGGTCCCCAAAATCCAAAAATTGAAACACCGAGCCAATCTACCGGCGTCAGGCCGAGTAAGGCTTCAACGGATTTACTTCTATTGGGATCTTCCTGGGCTCCCGTAAACGAGTTAATGCCGCCGATTGAAAAGGTCACGCTTTCCGAAAAGGTATAGGTCCCTCGAATACCAGTTGTGGTAAATGGTTCGCCCAACCCAAAAAGCCAAGATCGCGAAAAGTTTGGGTTAAAAGGGCTTTCGATTACTTCGTATCCGATCAAGGTATTCATGCGACCAATGCGAAGATCAAGACCATTTCCCACAGGCGCCACGTATTGAGCATACGCTTCTTGGAAATCGACTTCGTCTTCGCCGGTATTCCCACCGGTGAATTTCGCATCTTCACCAAAATTCAACTTAATGCGAAACCCCGCGCGATCAACCATAGCGCCATCAACCTTTGCTTCCTTTTCAAACACGATTTGCGCCATATTCGGTCGAAACGAATTCGCATCGCCATCAAAGATCCGCAGAGCATTGGCTTGGGAATTCGGGTTGTTAAAATTGTGTGTATACGAAGCTGATACATAACCGTACAATGAAAGATCAAACTTCTTGGCCAAGGATTCTTCATCTGTTGATTCTTCAATTTTTTCTAAACGTTTCAAGATGTCCGACGTGTCATCTTCGGCCTCACTCAGACTCGTCATACCAACATAGATAATCAAACTGGATACGAACAAAAACAGAACTCGTTTGACTCGAAATTTATGACTCAAATGCGATACTTCTTGCATGCTATCTCCTTGACGAGAAGGGTTGAAGGACCCGTGCAAGCTATTCTCACTGTCCATGCTCGTGTAACAGGCATGGCCCAATTGCTTATGAGAGCGCACAATGACCTTCTCATACTCGGCAGAAACCCTTCAAAACTTAAGGTAAAATGAACCAACACACCAAAACTTGAGAAAACGAAAACGGCAAAAAAAAAGCCCTCAGCCCCTTCTTCGGGGTGAGGACTCCTTCGTCCAGAACGTATTGAGTTTTTTAAATCAGCACGTTTGGGGACAACACTGTCTCCGCACGTTAGCTAAGTTTTTATCACCTGAATTCCAAACTGTCAAGGTCAAAATTACAAGGCCGATGCGACCTACCCACATTGGCACAATTTACTAGACACCTGTTTATTCTAAAATTTACCTGGGCGCCGAATGAACAAAAATTTTTATTACGAGACCATGCATGTCACAATAGAGGTGATGCTTTCGATACCACCGAATCAATGGAGGAACCACTAATGTCCGACTTGAACTATGAGTATGTTTCGACTTGGCTGCTTCATAAC
>BQIX01000079.1 GCA_021604145.1 Nitrospirales bacterium | reverse complement strand
TGCCCAATTCAGTCCCTGTCATGACTCTTGGCTCCTCTGCATCCGAGAACGTTGTGGCCACAAGTCCAATCTTCTTGGCAATGGCCCTTGCCGTCATGGCATGGTCGCCGGTAATCATTTTGACTGCGATCCCAGCACGTTGACAGTTTTGTACCGCTCCAATTACCTCGGATCGAGGAGGATCCATCATGCCCTGGAGACCAAGCCATGTCAGTTCGGAGAGGTGCTGGTCCGTACAAAGTTTGCCGGTCTCTGGCGATACGATTCCCTGTGCAAACCCCAAAAGTCGAAGCCCGCGCTCAGCAAGTGTATGAGCAGTATGGTGGATCGTGTTCAGATCACAAGGCCGCTCCTTTCCATCTGGATCTTGTTCTTTGGTACACAAACTCAACACCTTTTCCATTGCACCTTTAATGTAGATGACTTTCGAAGAGTCAGCCGTCCGATGATGAAGGGTCGCCATATACTGCCGTTGAGATTCGAAGGGAATGACATCGACACGAGGAGTGTGTTGTGAGGCTTGCCTCCAATCAAGCCCAGCCTTCTGAGCCGCCACCAGTAATGCGCCTTCAGTGGGGTCGCCTACGATCATCCATTGATGATCCCGCTCGACCAATTGAGTGTCATTGCAGAGCATCCCGGCGACAAGACACTCACGAAGTGCCGGTGCGTTTCCTAAGTCGATCGTCTTCCCATCTCGCTTGATGGATCCAACCGGTTCATACCCTGTCCCGCTTACCGAAAATTCTTGGCCACCGACGACGATAGCCTGGACGGTCATCTGGTTTTCCGTTAGGGTGCCTGTTTTGTCTGAACAGATCACCGTTGTACTGCCCAAGGTTTCCACGGCGGGGAGCTTGCGTATGATGACATGACGTCTGGCCATACGATTGACGCCGATGGCCAAAGTAATGGTCACGGCAGCGGGAAGCCCTTCTGGAATGGCGCCCACAGCTAACGCCACAGCGGCCATGAACATTTCGACCGCAGGCTGCCCTCGCCACATCCCGATACCTAACGTGATGGCGGCTAATCCAAGAATGACGATCGTCAGAATTTGACTAAAGTGTGCAATCTTTTTCGTCAGCGGGGTTGCGATATCGGCGGCACTGCCGATGAGCTGATGAATACGGCCAATTTCAGTTTCGGCCCCTGTGCCCACAACTACGCCAACTCCTTGACCATAGGTCACAAGCGTGCCGGAATACGCCAAGTTACGACGATCCGCCAGAGCGGTGCCAGGTGGTAACAATAATTCTTCTTTCACGACTGGGACGGATTCCCCAGTTAAAGCCGATTCATCGACTTGCAATTCGCGGATGGAAATCAAACGAAGATCCGCCGGTACCTTATCGCCGGACTGGACGAAAACGACATCGCCTGGGACCACGTTAGTTGAAGAAATTTGGTGTCTTTCTCCCTCGCGCAAGACCGTGGCTTCTGTCTTGACCATGGATATCAAGGCTTCCAGGGCTCGCTCTGCGCGGGACTCCTGAAAGAATCCAACGATGGCATTCACCAGCACGACTCCGAAAATTACACTGGCATCTACCCATTCACCCAAAAGGGTCGTGATAATCGTCGCTGCCAAGAGGATATAGATTAGAGGATGGTGGAATTGCAGCAAAAACCGGATCAACGGACCATGCCGACGAATCATCGGAAGCACGTTCGGCCCAAATCGCTGAAGCCGCTCTGTGGCCTCATCCTGAGAGAGGCCCTGAGACGCATCCGTCTCAACTCGCAAAAGCACTTCATGAACAGGTAGTTGATACGCGTTGAGATTTATCTGGCTGTTCATCATGTCATCTTCTTCTAAGGGTTCAACCTCCAACTGCGTTTTCTCATTAAAATTCCAATGCATTTTTTTAACTTGCGAAAACCCATTAGTAGATTAATCGTCGGCAACTCTTAAAGTGCGGCATTCTGCTACACCAGGAGATTTTATTCTCGTACCAATATTCCCCAATGACTCTTCAGAGCTGGAGAATTTGAGAAAAATTGTCTCGGCGAATCACAGTTGCAATAGGAATACCGAATATTTCGATCTGGCGTTACTCTTGCTTTTCATTCTAAAACGAAGTGAAAGATATGAATCCCACACACCGTTAAGTATCTGGTACCATATTGACCTAGGAGCCAGAAGAGGCATGAGCTCTGCACGGAACTTCGGTATCCTCTGTGAACGAGAAAGAGACTCAGTACTTTATGAAAATCCTTGTCATCAATAGTGGGAGCTCTTCAATAAGACTCCACCTCATGGACGGATTCTCTCCTTCGAATTCAAGAATACATGGTGTGTCCCAACTACTAATTCAAGGAACGGTAAAAGGGATAAGCAGAGAAACGACGTTAGAAATTTCAGAAAATGAACAGAGTATTTTCAAAAAAGAATGTCACATGGACAACCATGAACAGGCTTTTTCATGGATGTTCGATTCGCTGAGAAGTCTTGAGAAATCCGGCGCCATGACCTCAGACATCAATCTTATAGAAGGTGTTGGTCATCGTGTCGTTCATGGCGGACATCGCTTTTTTGAATCAACTGTCATTGATGATGAAGTACTACGTGAAATCGAACGACTGAATGATCTGGCCCCCTTACATAATCCCCCGTCCCTGGCGGGAATGTATGGTGCACGAAAATTTTTAGGTGATAGCATTCCGATGGTTGCCGTATTTGACACGATGTTTCACCAAACGATTCCCAGGCATGCAAAAACGTATGCCATTCCCTACAAATTAGCTGAACGTCACCATATCATACGTTACGGATTTCACGGCATCGCCCATGCCTCGTTGGCTAACAGTTATGCTATCCACACCGGCAATAGTCTGAATGACCAACGACTCATTACGATGCAACTGGGGAATGGCTGTTCGATAACTGCCATCGCCTATGGTAAATCCACTGATACGTCTATGGGATTTACGCCCAGCGAAGGACTCATGATGGGGACTCGTTCGGGAGACCTTGATCCCTCCATCATCAGCTATTTGGTCAGGAAGGAGCAGGTTCCAGTGATCGGTGTTCAGAATTGGCTTGATGAACATTCTGGGCTTTTAGGTATCTCAGGAGAAACCAATGACATGCGCCGATTACTCCAGGCAGCAAATCACGAACAGGATGAACGCGCACAACTGGCAATTGATATGTTCTGTTATCGAATCCGAAAATACCTTGGAGCCTATCTTGCCGTATTAGGTGGAAGCGAGGCGATTGTGTTTGGTGGAGGCATTGGAGAAGGCTCTCCAGAGATTCGCGCACAAATATGTGAAGGAATGGAATGGTGCGGGTTGCGACTGCACAAAGAACGAAACAAGACTGCGGTAGGGCTGCAGCCAGGAACTGCAAGCGAAATTAGCTCAGACGATTCTCGTATTGCAGCCTTTGTCATTGGAACCGATGAGAAATCATGGATAGCATCTGAAACGGCACGATGTCTCAGCACTCCTCGTCACAAAGAAGAACGACACGAATGAAGAATCGCGTATTCATGGGCGGAGTCATCACGATCCTATTCTTGGGACTTATTCAGCTAATCCCCGTCACTCAGAGTAATCCAGCTGTCATCAAAGAAGTCGACGCGCCACCTCATATTCAATCTATCCTCAAGCGAGCCTGCTATGACTGCCACTCTCATGAAACAGTGTGGCCTTGGTATAGCCAAGTGGCGCCTGCATCATGGCTTCTTGCGTGGGATGTCCAAGAAGGTCGAGAGGAATTGAACTTCTCGATATGGAATCAATACGTCAGCAAGAAAAAAGATAAAAAACTAAAAGAAATTGCAGAAGAAATCGATGAAGGGGACATGCCACCGTGGTTTTATTTACCGCTTCATCCCGAAGCTCAACTTTCCTCTCAGGATAAGCATCAGCTCCGGGAATGGGCACTACATGAAGCTCACCACCCAAACAATGATCGTGGCGCATTCGAAAGATAGCATAGGCACGTTGTCAATGGTTTATTCACAACAATCGTCTGCATCATAATGCCAACGATGGCGCCGTGTACGAGTTTCGATTTGAGACATGTCGCCCTGAAAAAGCCCATCGTTAGTTTTAGGATTTAGATATATTCTCAATCAACGGAGCACCTCAATGAATCATCCTCTCCCAACTCATGAATTGAACGCCATGGATGCATATTGGCGCGCCGCAAATTATTTGTCAGTCGGACAAATCTATCTTCGAGACAATCCTTTATTAAAGAAACCCCTTATGTTGGAGCATATTAAGACTAGACTTCTCGGTCATTGGGGAACGACGCCCGGCTTAAATTTTATTTATGTGCATTTGAATCGACTGATCAAAATACACGACCTCAACATGATTTATATTGCTGGCCCGGGCCATGGAGGGCCGGGCTTGGTCGCGAACACCTATCTTGAAGGGACATATAGCGAGCTCTATCCCAATGTTTCTCAGGATATGGAAGGGATGAAGAAGCTATTTAAACAATTTTCTTTTCCAGGAGGAATTCCAAGTCACGTGGCACCTGAGACTCCAGGATCCATCCATGAAGGGGGCGAGTTGGGCTATGCGATATCGCATGCATTCGGTGCGGTCTTTGATAACCCTGACTTATTTGTTGCCTGTGTAGTGGGTGATGGAGAAGCGGAAACTGGTCCTTTAGCGACGGCCTGGCATTCTAATAAATTTCTCAATCCTGCTGAGGACGGCGCCGTGTTACCGATTCTGCATTTGAATGGATACAAGATTGCCAATCCGACCGTGTTGGCTCGAATAAGCCAAGAAGAACTACGAAGCTTGTTTGTCGGCTACGGATATACACCCTACTTTGTGGAGGGATCCGACCCGATGAAAATGCATCAGTTAATGGCCTCAACTCTTGACGCTGTGTTCCATGACATTCACACGATACAACATGACGCACGAAAAAACGGAGTCACAAAACGCCCCAAATGGCCCATGATCATTCTCAGAAGCCCCAAAGGGTGGACGGGGCCTCAGGACGTGGATGGTAGTAAAACCGAAGATTCTTGGCGGTCTCACCAAGTGCCCCTTGCAGAGATGGCCACCAAGAAAGATCATATTCAATTACTCGAAACGTGGATGAAGAGCTATAAACCTGAGCAATTATTTGACGCCTCCGGCCAACTCATGTCAGCGCTTGCTGAACTCGCACCGAGGGGCGACAGACGTATGGGCGCAAATCCACATGCCAATGGGGGTTTGTTACTGAAGGATCTCAAGATGCCGGACTTTCGGGACTATGCGGTTGACGTACCGAAACCAGGAACTGTCACTGCTGAAGCGACGCGAGTGATGGGTCAATTGTTAAAAGATGTCATGAAACGTAATCATGACAATCGTAACTTTTTAGTTTTTGGTCCAGATGAAACGGCCTCTAATCGGCTCAGTGCACTGTTCGAAGTCACGAATCGACGGTGGCTTGCGGACACACTTCCTGAAGATGACCATTTATCTCATGACGGCCGGGTCTTGGAAATGTTGAGCGAACACACATGTCAAGGATGGTTGGAGGGCTATCTCCTAACCGGACGGCACGGCTTGTTTTCTTCCTATGAAGCCTTTATCCATATTATCGATTCGATGTTTAATCAACATGCCAAATGGTTAAAGGTCAGCAGTTCGGAAATTCCATGGCGAAGACCGATAGCCTCCTTGAACTATTTGCTGACCTCTCACGTCTGGCGACAAGATCACAATGGATTCTCACATCAAGATCCAGGCTTTATCGATCATGTGGTGAATAAGAAAGCTGAGGTGATTCGAGTCTACCTGCCCCCCGATGCCAATAGCCTTTTATTCGTGACAGACAAATGTTTACGGAGCCGCAATCTCGTCAATGTCATTGTTGCAGGCAAACAACCTGGGTTGCAGTATTTAAGTATGGATGCGGCCATCAAACATTGCACCGCCGGCATTGGAATTTGGGAGTGGGCAAGCAACGATAAAGGCGGCGAACCGGATGTGGTCTTGGCTTGCGCTGGAGATATTCCCACACTAGAAACCCTCGCTGCAGTAGACATTCTCCGAAAACAAGTCCCTGACCTGAAAGTACGCGTCATCAATGTCGTTAACCTGATGAAACTTCAACCACAACATGAACATCCTCACGGATTGTCAGACAAAGAGTTTGACACCTTGTTCACGACTGATAAACCAATCATCTTTGCATTCCATGGGTATCCATGGCTCATCCATCGCCTCACCTATCGTCGAACAAATCATAAGAATCTCCATGTCCGTGGCTATAAGGAAGAAGGAAAAACAACCACACCATTTGACATGGTCGTGCTGAATGACCTTGATCGCTTCCATCTTGTGGCTGACGTGATCGACCGAGTTCCCAAGCTTGGCTATCTTGCCGCATATGCAAAGCAATCGATTCGCGATAAAAAAATTGACCATAAAACACATATTTATCAATATGGCGATGATATGCCAGAAATTCGTAATTGGACATGGCCCCATGGTTAAATGATAGTAAAAACCAATATGAGATGCTAAGATCACGATACGAAGACTTCACCACTCTGCATCTTGACAAATGACGACATCCATTCAAATGATGAGACACATGAGCCACATATGGTTAGTGTTGTGGCTTGTGGCCTTCCCACTCATTCATATCCACCCAGAAGCCGACCATGCGCATGGAAGTCAAACCCACGAACATGGAGGGCTGTTTCATTCAGTGCTCTCCCAGGATCTTGCGTGCGAATATCATCATCATTCCACCCATGACTTCCCAGCACCGGAAGGTACGCAAAACATCCACCAGTGTGATCATGCTCAGACCCATCTGCTCAATCATGATGAAATAGAATTTTCGATCCTGAGTGCTTCCTTTCATGATTCTTTGACAGCAACTGATCAGCCATTAGCCTTTCTTCCAGTCGTACATGAGTCTCCATCTATCGTATCCGCTCTACATTCGTTACAACTCTCATCGGAACGTGCACCACCCATTCGACTCATACATTCTCACAACCCTATCCGCCCTCCCCCGATCTACCCGGCGTAATACCGCCACCCTTCAATGACCGGACACTGTGCATCGCATACCTGCGTGCCTCTCACGGTGTCGCGCCTTCTTCATTTATCACGAGGTCGTGTTATTCATGAGTCACTGGCAGAATATCTCTATGAAAATACTTTGGCTATTCACCGCG
This sequence comes from Nitrospirales bacterium, assembly GCA_021604145.1. GTDB lineage: Bacteria > Nitrospirota > Nitrospiria > Nitrospirales > UBA8639 > JAGQKC01. Next base: position 4,782 of record BQIX01000079.1, on the reverse strand, counting down.
CTTCTTTTTATCGGTTGCTCTGAGCCCACTAATTCTGACATCTCCTCAGACATCGTGACGGCTGACCACGAGAGAACTCCGGCACCTGCAACAACTTCAGAAGCCAGCATTCATCTCGACGATGTGTCACCAAAGGCGAAAGAACATATTCGTACGGAAGAAGCCATCGAACGACTCACTCCCCATGTGGTGACTGCTCCAGGGAACGTGACGTTAGACTTGAATCTTGTGGCGAAAGTCGCCTCACTCATCCCCGGCCAGGTGGAAAAACTCACCGGAAAACTTGGACAACACGTGCTGAAAGGTCAACCGTTAGTCGCCATTGAAAGTTTAATCTTGGATGAACTTGTTCAAGATTATCTCGTCGCCAAAGCGAAACGAGATGTCTCGAAAAAAAATTTCACTCGTACGAAACAATTAGTAAAAGAACATATCGTCTCCCAACGCCGTGTCCTAGAAGACCATGGCACCGCGATCGAAACACAAGCCGTCTTTCAGCACGTACGAGAAAAATTATTGAATATGGGACTCACACACAAGGAATTACATGAACTTGAACACGGCAGTCATCTGGAAGGTCATCAATATATTCTTCGTGCTCCACTTGACGGCACAATCACCCATCAACAAGTCGTGTTAGGGCAAGGGGTGTCAGTAGGAGAAGAATTATTTGAAATTGTTGATACCAGTCGAGTCTGGGTATTTGCCAATCTCCCAATCGAACAAGCGCGTCGGTTTTCAGAAGGTGATCAAGGCACAGTCGTTCCACGTGGGGGGCAGCCTATTACGGCTCAGTTAGCTTACATTTCACCGGTGGCGGAGGAAGCCACAAGAACTGTGCGTGTCCGATTTGATGTCGACAATCAGCAGGGACGATTAAAACCCAATGAATATGTCGACGTGCAATTGCTGGATGAACAGCTTCCGGTCTTGTCGATTCCTGCTACAGCAGTCACCATGGTGAACGGCAAACGAGGAGTCTTTGTTCAAAGAGAAACAGGGTACAACTTTGTGTTGATTGAACTTGGGCAAGAAGGGGGAGGCCTTGTAGAAATTACACAAGGCATTCAGTTGGGTGACAAAGTTGTGACTCAAGGCGTGTTTGACCTAAAAAACGCATTACTTCAAGGATCAATCGAAGGGCATTAAACGAGACTCTGCCCTTCTTATACTCATATGGAACGGATACTGACGCTATCTCTTCATTATCGCTTCTTCACGCTCATCGCGTTACTCCTCGTCACAGGAACAGGCGTCTGGTCATTGAACAACCTGACGATTGATGCCGTTCCTGATCTGACTCCCGTGCAAGTGCAAATCCTCACCCGTTCACCGGCGCTCGGCCCACTCGAAGTGGAGCAGTTCATTACATTTCCAATTGAAACCTCGCTAAGCGGTCTCCCTGGATTGAAAGAAATACGATCAGTCTCACGATATGGGTTATCTGCCGTCACGGCAATTTTTGAAGAAGACTTAGATCCTTTCTTTGTTCGTCAACTCGTCAACGAGCGTCTAGCTGAAGCGTCTGAAGATATACCGTCTATCTATGGAAAACCCATGATGGGACCTCTGACGACGGGTTTAGGCGAAGTCTATCAATTTACTCTGCGCGGCGAGTCCTACAGTCCCATGGCCCTCCGAACTCTCCTGGAGTGGGACATTGCCAGACGACTTCAGGCCGTGCCAGGTGTCGTTGAAGTCAACATCTGGGGAGGTGAAACCAAACAGTTCCAAGTCATGGTTGATCCAGGAAAACTCCTGGCCTTCAAGCTCTCACTTCAACAAGTCTTTCACGCACTTGAACAGAATAATGCTCTGGCTGGTGGTGGCTACATTGAGCATGAACGTGAACTCTACCTGATTACCGGTGAGGCAATGGCGACCACGACGGCCGAGCTTGGACAAATCGTGATTGACCATGGTCCAGACGGTGTCCCAATCTTGGTGAAGGATATTGGCGAAGTCAAAGAAGGGGCCGCCTTACGTATCGGGGCTGCAACTCGGATGGGCGAAGGTGAAACAGTCATCGGCATGGTGCAAATGCTTGCTGGTGCCAATGCTCAACAGGTAGTCACCAAGGTAAAAGAAAAAGTTCAAGACATTCAATCCACACTCCCACCTGGCATTGTGATTGAACCCTATTACGACCGAACACTGTTTGTGGAGAAAGTCATACGAACAGTGCGAAATAATCTCCTTGAAGGGGGCATGTTGGTCATCGCCATCTTGTTTTTGTTTCTTGGCGACCTTCGCGCCGGCCTTATTGTTGCCGCAGCTATCCCGATTTCCATGCTCATGGCGGTCACAGGCATGTATCAGGCTGGACTCTCGGGCAACCTCATGAGCTTAGGCGCCATTGACTTTGGTCTTCTTGTCGATGGATCAGTCGTCATGATTGATAACATTTTGCGAAAACTCGGGACGCGAGATCCTTGTTCTCCCGAAGAAAAACTGACGACGATTCATGCAGCAGCGAAAGAAGTTTTACGTCCTGTCGTATTTGCCATCGGCATTATTATTTTGGTGTACATTCCCATTCTCAGTCTTTTGGGTATCGAAGGAAAAATGTTTCGCCCAATGGCAATCACGGTCATCTTTGCACTTCTCGGATCTTTGTTTTTTGCGATAGCCGGTGTTCCAGTTTTGGCCTATTGGTTTGCTCGGGGAAAATCTGATCATGAAGAGACCTGGCTTATTCGTCGACTCCGTGCCATCTATCAACCGTGCCTACAGTTTTCGCTTCTGAGGCCTATTTGGGTGATTCTTCCTGCGCTTGCCCTCTTTCTGCTCAGTCTGTTCATCGGGTCGCGATTGGGCATTGAATTTCTTCCACAATTAGAAGAAGGCGATCTGGCCATACAAGTCTGGCGATTACCCAGCATCTCGATGAGCGAATCTGTCGAAACCGCTCTTGCCGTGGAACGTGTTTTGCGAGAGTTTCCTGAGGTCCGACAAGTTGTCAGCAGGACGGGAAGCCCTGAAGTGGCAACTGATGTCATGGGCATTGAGTTGTCAGACGTCTTTGTCGTATTGGCCCCGCCCTCCTCATGGACCTCCGCCTCAACGAAAGAAGATCTTATTTCACAAATGGAGACGGCGATTGAAGCAGCCGTGCCCGGTGTGGGTCTGGGTTTCACGCAACCTATAGAAATGCGATTTAACGAATTGATTGCCGGGACTCGGTCAGACTTGGCGGTAAAAATTTTTGGCGAGGACATGCAGGAACTTCGAAATCAAGGTGAACGAGTCGCACACGCACTCGAACAAGTGTCAGGAGCCCAAGATATTAAGGTGGAACAGGTGACGGGCGTCCCAAGGATTCGCGTGATCGTGGATCGTGAGCAGATTGGGCGATATGGACTGAACGCAAAAGATGTGTTGACGATTGTCGAATCAGCTCGCGTCGGACAAACTGTTGGTACCGTGTTTCAAGGACAGCGCCGATTTGACTTGATCGTACGACTCACAGATGACGCATCTGCCGGCCCAGCCGCGCTTGGAACCATTCTCCTTCCCACCACTCATGGAGAACTGGTACCGCTTTCACGGGTGGCTTCCATTTATGTCGATGAGGGTCTGGCACAGGTCAGTCGTGAAAATGTGCAGCGGCAACTTGTCGTCGAAGCCAACATTCGAGGCCGAGACCTCGGATCTTTCGTCAGCGAAGCGAAAGACATTGTCAACAAGACGGTCAAGCTTCCAGCCGGCTACTACATCGAATGGGGCGGACAATTCCAACATTTGCAAGAAGCCTCCTACCGCTTAGCGATTGTGATTCCTATCACGTTGCTGTTGATCATCGCGGTCTTATCGGTCATATTCGGCACCATGCGACCAACCTTATTAATTTTCTTAAATGTTCCACTCGCATTATCTGGAGGGCTACTTGCCTTATGGTTTCGTGGGCTTCCTCTCAGTATTTCTGCGATGATTGGATGCATCGCACTATTTGGGATCGCGGTCTTAAATGGAGTCGTCCTTATCAGTCGAATTCAAGCATTAGAAACAGAAGGGGTTTCCACTCACGAGGCCATCATTCAGGGAGCCATGGATAGACTTCGACCGGTACTGATGACGGCGCTGGTGGCCAGCCTTGGGTTTTTACCCATGGCCATCTCAACGAGTATGGGAGCCGAAGTGCAACGCCCCCTTGCTACAGTCGTCATTGGCGGCTTGATCACCTCAACCACCTTGACCTTATTGGTCATTCCATCTTTATACGGCATGATGGGTCGCCCTACCCGGTCAGCAGACACTTCACGTAACCTACATACCGTGGTCACGGAGTCATAAAGGCCAGATTCGCGAGAAAAGAAGGAGATACGATATGCTTGTGATAAACATTCTTCTCATGCTCTTCATCATGAGTGGATTGCAAACCGTGGCAGCAGAAGATCAAATTGAGAAGTCCAGTCCACCCACCAAGACCTATCATCTTCAAGAGATTCTTTCCATTGCCTTGGAACGCAATCCACGTATCGAAGAAGAGCATGGAATTGTTGAACAAAAACAAGGAAACTCACTGACGGCATCAGCGTATTCCAATCCCACGATTGTTGTGCACAGTGGTCGAGGCTCTTTAAGGGACCCCTCTATGAATACCACCATTACGGAGCGGTACGTCACACTCAGTCAACCATTGGAATGGCCAGGCACACGCATTGCTCAACAACAAGCTGCTCAAGCAAGCGTGAAGAGTGCGCAAGCGGGGTTAGAAGATGCCAAACTGAACGTTATCGCACACACAAAAAAAGTGTTCTTTGATTTATTGCTCTCGCAACA
>BQIX01000078.1 GCA_021604145.1 Nitrospirales bacterium | reverse complement strand
ATTGGGGCGATGGTCCATGGATTATTGAGGAAGGCTCCCATCAGCATTGCCAGGTAATTGAGCCGAAATGCCCAGGCACAGACAACCACGCTGGCAGTGTGAAATCCGTAATGAGGGGCAAAAGCAATAAAGACTCCAAGTGAAAAAGCGAATGCTGTTCGTTGAGGTGATTCTTGAAGGTGAAGAATTTGAACAAGCTGTGCACGGACCGTTTTTAATGATACCACGAGACTTGCCTGGATCGACTATAAATGAAAATGCTCATAACTGTTTCGAGACATGCCTAGCCGGGTCCCATCCTTCAAAAGGAGGTGAAGTCCTTGCTGGTGAGAGCAAATCGTTCCAACGCGTGTAATCATATGTCCAAGACGGACAGCCATTCGTTCAAGGGGTTGTTGATGATGGGGTGAAGCTGTAAAAAGCAGTTCATAGTCTTCACCACTCGCAAGTGTCAAATCTAACGGTGATTCGTGATGGCTTTTAATGTACGAGGCACATTGCGATGAAATCGGAATCTTCGACATCTCAATTTCGGCACCAACATGGCTGGCGTCACAAAGATGGTGGAGGTCTCCTGATAACCCATCTGAAAGATCAATGGCTGCCGAAGCCAGGCGACGTTTGGCTAATAACTGACCAAGGTGGACACGTGGAGTTGGATGAAGATGGCGCTGTATGAGAAATCGTACGACAGACTTCGGTAGTTGTCCAGTCTGCTGAGTTGACGTGTGTTGTAACAGCCGTAGACCGGCACCGGAGTCGCCAAGCGTGCCAGTGACGTAAATACCATCTCCGACTTTTGCTCCGCTTCGACACAGAGCGTGACCAGCCTTGACTTTTCCAATGATCGTTATGCTGATACAGACATCGGTTTTTGATGCCACCGTGTCGCCTCCGATCACGGAAATGAGAAATTCTTTACACAGGGTGCGAATTCCACGATAGAGAGCCTGTACATGAGACAATGGATGAGATGGCGGAATGGCCAGGCCAATGAGGAGGAATTTGGGTGTACCTCCCATTGCGGCCATATCGCTGATGTTCACGGCAGCGGACTTATATCCAATGGCTTGATACGATGAGTATCTCGAATCGAAGTGAATACCTTCAAGAAGAAGATCTTTTGAGACGAGCCATTCGTCATCAGATGTTGCTTTGATAATGGCAGCATCGTCACCGATGCCGCGAGGAGATGGAAGACTGCAGTTGATAAGAGTCTGTTGGAGGATTTTGATGAGCTCAAATTCGCCAAGACTTGAAATCATTCTCCGAGAGGGAGGGCGCGGCATATGATTAACGAGCGGAAGATTTTCGGCTTGTTAATTTTCGTCGTTGTGTAGGGCGGGCTCGAGAAGGCTTTACGATTGTGCGTCGTGCAGTTGGACTTTTCCCATTCATGGTTTTGTGCGAGACCCGAGTTTTGCTCGGTTGACGAAGTGCCGCTTTCAAGACTTCTGCCATCGATTCAACAAAAACAAAGTCGAGGTCCTTCAGGAGATGTTTCGGGATATCATCTAAATCTTTTTCGTTGCGTTTGGGAAGAATAATGCAAGTCAGTTTCGCACGCTTGGCTGCAAGAATTTTTTCTTTGAGACCGCCAATAGGGAGCACACGCCCTCGGAGCGTCACTTCACCTGTCATCGCTACATCACGCCGAGTTGGGATATTACTCAGGCTCGAGGCCAAAGCCGTTGCCATTGTGATGCCAGCTGATGGGCCGTCTTTCGGAATTGCTCCAGCCGGAACGTGAATGTGAATGTCTTTTTTTGAGAAAAATTCAGGGCTGATGTTCAGCGTTTTCGCTTGTGTTCGAATGTAACTGAGCGCCGCCTGGGCCGATTCTTTCATGACTTCGCCCAGGTGACCTGTTAGGGTGAGTTGGCCTTTGCCTTTGATGGAGGAAGCTTCTATGTACAGGACATCCCCTCCGCTTTCGGTCCAAGCCAGACCTGTGACGACACCAACTTCATCATGTTCTTGCTCCTGCTCGGGGAGAAACTTCGGTGCGCCCAAATATTTATTAAGCGTGCTTGGCGAGACGGTCGACCGAGTTGTTCGTCCTTCTGCAACACGTTTGGCAATTTTACGCATGACATTGGCAATCTCTCGCTCGAGATTTCGAACGCCGGCTTCTCGCGTATAGTGAGATATGATTTGTTGAATCACCGGTTCGGTGAGTCGGAGATGGTCCTCGGAGATTCCGTGTTCCTCTAATTGTCGTGGAATCAGATAGCGCTGCGCAATGCCGAGTTTTTCCTCTTCGGAATAGCCAGGGATACTGATGATCTCCATTCTGTCTCGTAAGGCCGAGAGAATCGGGTCAGTTAAATTGGCCGTCGTAATAAACATGACGTCACTCAGATCAAATGGGACGCTGAGATAGTGATCGGTAAAGGCATGGTTTTGTTCGGGGTCCAAGACTTCAAGAAGTGCGGCAGACGGATCACCTCGAAAGTCCATGCCAACCTTATCAATTTCATCAAGCATAAATACGGGATTGTTCGTGCCTGCCTGCTTGAGACCTTGAATAATTCGACCAGGAAGGGCGCCGACATACGTGCGGCGATGTCCGCGAATTTCTGCTTCGTCTCTGGTTCCTCCAAGACTGATACGAATAAACTCGCGGCCAAGTGCTTTCGCAATGGATTTTCCCAGAGAGGTCTTGCCGACACCCGGAGGTCCGACAAAACAGAGGATGGGCCCTTTCATCTTTTCTTTTAGTTTTCGAACAGCCAAATATTCTAAAATGCGTTCCTTGACCTTTTCGAGGTCATAGTGATCGTGATGGAGGACTTTCGTGGCTTCCTTGATGTTCAAGTTATCCTGTGACCGGTGGCTCCAGGGAAGATCAACCATCCATTCCAAATATGTTCGGACGGTTCCAGATTCCGCGGCGTCAGGATGCATTTTTTCCAGACGCTTTAATTGCTTTTCACACTCCTTGAGAACTTTTTCAGGCATCTTGGCATCGTTCATGCGCGTTCGAAACTCAGAGACTTCTTCCGCACGATCGTCTAATTCGCCCAATTCTTTTTGAATGGCTTTTAGTTGTTCACGCAAAAAGTATTCACGTTGGGTCTTGTCCATCTCGCCTTTGGCTTGGGCCTGAATTTTTTGTTGCATAGACAGCACTTCATGTTCTTTGGCGAGGACTTCTCTGATGCGCGAAAGTCGTTTGAGCGGATCGGCTATTTCTAAAACTTCCTGTGTCGTTTCGACTTTTAATCCAAGGTTTGAGGCGATAATATCGGCCAATCGTCCTGGCTCATCCAGGTTTTCAATGACCGTGAGGACATCAGGCATGATGACCTTGCCGAGACTCACGAGTTGTTCGAGTGATTCTTTGGTGGTTCGCATCAGGGCTTCATGCTCAAGCGAAGGCTGGGCGATGTTGGCATCGACGATTTTTTCAATATTGACGGTGTAAAACGGTTCTGATTGTGTATAGTTGAGAATGCGGGCTTTGGCCAGACCTTGTACTAAGATTTTGATCCGTTCATCTGGGAGCTTGAGCATACGCATGATCATTCCCACGGTCCCGACGGAATGCAATTCTTCAGGTTTAGGCAATTCAATGTCTTGGGTTTTTTGCGTGGTGAGAAAGATCATTCGATTGCCGGCCAGGGCCTCTTCGATGGCCTTTATTGAGACATCACGGCCGACAAACAATGGCAACACCATATATGGAAAAACGACAATGTCGCGCACCGGTAAGAGCGGGAGGGAGGACGGAATTTCAGTTTGGGGACGTTCTTCCATAGCTAACGGTTCTTCCATAGTCACGTATGAGATTTATCGTGGTCTGTGTGGTGTCGCTAGGGTTTGTAGGATGGCATGAGATGCATTGCAACCTGCTTGGTCAATATCAATGGACTGCGTCATTCGGTTGGCCACGATCATGGTGACGATACTAGGAGAAGGGTAAAAATAATGTCAAGGTAATATCCCCATTATAGAACGACCATGATTCATCTGGGCACTCTACTTTACAAGAATCGTATTTCAACTATATAATTCAATGTCTTCCTAAGAGTATTCAAGTCTTACAAATCGTAGAATTCTTACCCTCCCTGTGAGCAGGCTAGTTTGAACATCCGTTGCTCCTCGGTTGGGTATGACCAATCAATATCTCTTGTCTAATTCAGGCTTTGTAATCCACGGTTTTCATTTCTTACTTTACTCCGTGCAGGGGCGTTCGTTTGTTCATCGATCCCAGAATGCCGGAACATGGGATGGTGAATGAACGACTGCCGAGTTCGATTGTGGTCTGTGTTCGATTGTCAAGGTTTTTCCTCGAAAATTTCATGGCTTTGTGCCGTGGTATTGAGTCTTGCTGTGCTGGGGGGTGGAGCGGTACGACCGGCCTTCGCGGCCGAGGATGAATTGAGTATTCGTTCAATTCGCATTCAAGGGACACAACATATTGATGTCCAGGCGATTGAATCAAAGCTCACGCTCAAAGCCGGTGATCGATTTCTTCCCGAGGAGGTTCGTGCGGAAATCCAGCATATTTATGCAATGGGATTTTTTGAAGATGTTCAAGTAGAAACTCAGAGGAAGCCTGATGGTGTCGATATTGTGTTTGTGGTCCGTGAGAAAGCCTTTAATGTTGAGACAGTCTTTGATGGAAACGAAGAACTATCCGAAGACAAGTTGAAAGAAAAGGTGACGGTGCAAAGTCAAGTCTTTTTGGATCAAGAACAAGTAAATGTCAGTGCTGAAAATATTCGAAAAGCGTATCAAGAAGAAGGCTATTACCATGCACACGTGATTCCGGTAATGGAGATCGTGAGCGAAAATCAACATCGATTGACTTTTTTCATCCAAGAAGGCCCGCAGGCACATATCAAGCATGTCACATTTGAAGGCCGCACGATATTGACCCGAAAGGAATTGCTCAGTGGGATGGCGACTCGTGAGTGGTCGCTTCCTTGGTCATGGTTTACCGATGCCGGTATTCTTAAGCAGGATGAGATTCCCAATGACGTGGAGCGAATCAAGGAAGCCTACATGAATCGTGGGTATCTTGATGTGCAAGTAGGCGTCCCATCCATTAAACTTGATGAACAGAAGGAATGGTTTGACGTGAATTTCCCGATCGTCGAGGGTGAGCCGTATATCGTGAGTTCGGTCGCGATTAAAGGTAACACCATTTTTACAGACCAGGAATTACAAGAAGGTCTGTCGATTCGAGCCGGCGAAGTATTTCAACGGGCACAGGTGAGGGAGGAGGTCGCTCGGTTAACCGATCTCTATGGAGAAAGAGGATACGCCTTTGCTGAACCTGTTCCTGCCATCCAACCTGATCCAGAGAGTCGTAGCACCGAAATCGTGATTACTATAAAGGAAGGTGAATTGATTCGTATCCGAGACATCCGGATTACCGGCAATGGAAAAACGCGAGACAATGTGATTCGTCGTGAGTTGCGAGTGGATGAGCGGGATATGATCGATTCGGTGGCTATGAAGCGAAGTTTTGAACGTCTGAATAATTTAAACTTTTTTGAAACCGTCGAAATATTGCCACAACAGATTGATGAAGGACAGGTGGATCTTGAGGTGAAAGTCAAAGAGAAGCCGACGGGATCATTTAGCATCGGCGGAGGGTTTAGTACGCTTGATCAATTCACTGCCATTGCTGATATTACGGAAGGCAACCTTTTTGGTCTCGGATATACGGGACGAATTCGTGGACAGGTTGGTGGACGTCGAACCTTAGGTGTGATCACTTTTCGAAATCCTGCCCTCTATGATGGATTGACATCCATGCAGATCGATGGGTTTCAGACCAATACGGACTTTTTAACCTATCGGGAAAAGAAAACTGGTGGCAATATTACCTTTGGTCGATCCTTTTCAGAGTACATTTCTGGAAGTTTTACGTTGGTCGCTGAACGAATTAGGATATCGAGACCTCGCTCGGACGCTCCCGAACTTATTTTAAGTCAGGTTGGAAATCAAACCACAACGGGATTTCGGACTGCCTTATTTCGTGATTCTCGAGACTTTTTCCTGGACCCTAGACGCGGTGCCAGGATTGGCGTGAATGCAAGCTTTGGGACGGAACTACTTGGCGGGACCAATGACTTTTATTCTGTGGCTTTTGACGCTTTGCGGTACACGCCACTCCCGATTTGGGATCTTCGTGTGGCGACGCGAGCGCGTGTCGGTGTGGCCAGAGGCTATAATGGCGATGCGGTTCCACTGCCTGAACTCTTTTTTGTTGGGGGTATTAATACGGTCAGAGGATTTAAGTTTGGTCGAGCAGGGCCGGTGACCGCCAGTCGTACGTTGTTAGGTGCGACTAAGCAATTGATCTTTAATGTTGATTTGATCTTCCCCATTTTGGCGGAGGCGAAGCTGAACGGCGTCGTCTTCTTTGATTACGGTGAAGGATTTTCCAAGACTAAAACTTTGGATATTTGTTGTAATCTTCGGCCAGCCACAGGTCTTGAAGTCCGGTGGATTTCTCCATTTGGCCCTCTTCGGGCTGCGTATGGAGTCCCGATATCCAGAAGGTCAAGAGAAAAACGAGGTGTTTTTGAGTTTTCGGTAGGATCAGTGTTTTAACCAAGGTGGGAGAGGCGTCAGCTATGCGTGCAACCATATTTCAATCTCATTCGTGGTTCGTTAATTGTTCAACCATCTGGGTTCTGGTGACTTGTGTCGGATTGGGAGGCCTCACAGGATGCACGTCCACTGCGTCAACCGTTGAAGACCCTGGTGTCATTGCGGTAGTGGATTTTCAGCGAATCCTTGAAGAAACCCGAGCTGGAAAAGAATTGAAAGGGTCCTTTGATAGCTTTGTAAAGGATCGTCAGGTCTTACTTGAACTTGAACAACAAGAGATTCAACAGATGCGGAATGATCTTGTGAATCAAGGAAGCGTGCTAAGTGAATCAGCAAGACGCGAACGGGAAGAAAAATTTCAACGCCGCGTGAGAGACTATCAAGTCAAAGAAGCGGCTTTGTCTCGTGAACTGCAAAGCAAGCAACAAGATTTGATGACCGACTTTCGATCCAACGTGACAGAGGTTGTGGCTCGACTTGCACAAGATCGTGAATTTGTCATTGTCGTGGAACGTGGGAAGGGCACATCGACCCTCTATCATCGTCCTCAGTTGGATATCTCTGATGACATAATCAAAGAAATGGATCAAGATGAATGATACACTACCCTCTGGTACGATGGGATTGTGGGTACAAGGGAGTCGCTTATCTAAACGATTCCGTCTTGTAGCGGAAGACTGAGTCGTCACTTTCTGCACTGTTCTGTTACGGAAGGAGGATTATTGTGGCTGGGCTTGAAATTACTTGTCAGGAAATTCAATCCATTTTGCCTCACCGCTATCCGTTCTTGTTAGTCGATAAAATTGTTGATTTTGAAGCTGGACAACGGATCATTGGTGTGAAAAATGTCACCTGCAACGAACCTTACTTCCCGGGGCATTTCCCCGGTCAACCGGTAATGCCAGGTGTGTTGCAGTTAGAAGTGATGGCGCAAGTCGGCGCAGTGCTTGCCTTGAAAGGCGCAGAGGGTCCCGGACGGTCAATTGTTTATCTTGCCGGTGTTGATAAAGCCAAGTTTCGAAAGCCTGTGTTTCCGGGAGATCAACTCAAGGTCGAAGTCAACGTGTTGAAACAGAAGTCTGCCTTTTGGAAAATGCAGGGGAAAATACATGTTGAGTCGACTCTCGTCTGCGAAGCAGAAATGACCGCGATGGTGACAAACGAATCGGCAACCACATCATGATCCCTTCCTTGGATTTGACCTTATGAATATTCATCAAACAGCGATCGTGCATCCAAAAGCTGAAATCGAAGACAATGTGAGTATTGGTCCCTATTGTATCGTTGGTGAGCATGTTCGAATACGGAATGGCACGGAACTCATCGCGCATGTCAACGTCGAAGGCCACACGGAAATCGGCCAACGATGTAAGCTGTTTCCTTATTCCTCTATAGGGTCTCCTCCTCAGCATCTGCAATATAAAGATGAACCCACGAAAGTGGTTATTGGTGATGACAATATTTTACGAGAATATGTGACGGTCAATCGTGCGACCAGTTTTGGCGGCGGCATCACCCGTATCGGCCATCATAACTTCCTCATGGCCTACGTGCATGTTGCGCATGATTGTGAACTCGGTGACCACATTGTTATGGCCAATGCCGCAACCCTGGCTGGGCATATATTCATTGGAAACTATGCTGTTATCGGTGGGTTAGTTGGCGTGCATCAATATGTGCGGATTGGTGACTATGCCATGGTCGGAGGCTGTTCCGCCTTAGGGCGCGATGTGCCACCATTTTTACGGGCAGCCGGAGGGTATCGTGCGAGATTATTTGGACTGAATTCGATTGCCCTTCGGCGTTATAAGTTTAATAGTGAACGTATTGCGAATCTGAAGGGAGCGTTTGATGTCCTGTTTCGACAGAAACATCCGATCAGCGAGGCGACGAAACTTGTCCGTACACAATATGAGCATAGCGTCGACGTCCTGAAACTTGTGACGTTCATTGAAAGTTCACGTCGAGGGACATGTCGAAGCGCATCGCGGGAATTGGATGAGGAAGAAGTCTAATCTCGATAATCGAATGTTACAGGTTCTGGCCAGTTTGAAAGAAGACGGACTGTGGGAATAAATGGACGAATCGGGTTAATTGCAGGGAATGGGCGGTTTCCGATTATTTTTTCGGAGAGAGTTCGAGCGCTCGGCTATCAAGTCTCGGCTGTTGCCCATATTGGTGAGACATCTCCTGAACTCGAACAGGCGGTTGAATGGATCAAATGGGTCAAAATAGGCCAATTTAACAAGGTTGTCCAAGCCTTTCGAAAGCATGATATTCAGCAAGCCGTGATGCTTGGTGGATTTAAAAAGACTCATGTCTTTTCCAAGGTTAGTCCGGATCTTCGGGCATTAATGCTGTTGAGTCAGTTGAAAGATTGGAATGATGATGGAATTCTTCGTGCTGTGGCCGGAGAGCTTGAACGAGAAGGTATTCAAATCATTGATTCCACGTTTGGCTTAGAAGACATCCTAGTCGAGGAAGGGGTTTTGACGAACAGGACACCTACGAAAAAAGAGTGGGCCGATATTCAATTTGGGTGGGACGTAGCCCATGACATTGGGCGTTTAGATATTGGACAGTGCGTCGTCGTGAAAAATCGAGCTGTCGTTGCGGTCGAGGCTGCGGAAGGCACAGATGAAACTATTCGGCGTGGTGGACAGTTGGCACAAAAAAATGCCGTTGTAGTCAAGTGTTGTAAGCCCACGCAAGATCTTCGCTTTGACCTCCCTGCCATTGGACCAGTTTCCATAGAACGAATGATTGAAGTCAAGGCTTCGGTGTTGGCGCTGGAGGCTGGACGTACGATCATCCTTGATCGAGAACTTGTATTAGAACAGGCCAATGCCAATCAAATTGCCATCGTTGGAATGTTGCGTTCACCAGACCATGTTTCTTCGGTGTGATGATCAGTTCGAAAGTCCGGATAGTTGGGGAAATGGTTTCTTTTCTCACGGTTCGTATTATTCAATGAAAGCATGTGATTAGAAATGGATCAACTCAAGGTCGGAGTCATTGGAGTTGGGCATTTAGGGCAACATCATGCAAGAATTTATTCCGGACTTCCTGAAGTTCGGCTTGTCGCCGTTTCGGATATTGATCAGTCACGAGGTCAATCAATTGCGAATCTCTATCACGTGCCGCACTATGCACAGTTTGATCGCATCTTATCTGATGTCGATGCGGTCAGCGTTGCTGTCCCGACTTCAGAACATTATCTTGTTGTCCGTGCCTGTCTCGAAGCCGGCGTTCATGTACTTGTAGAGAAACCGATTACGTCCCGCGTAGACGACGGTCAGACGTTGGTCAAACTGGCCAAACAACATGGTTGTGTTTTGCAGGTTGGTCATGTTGAACGTTTTAATCCGATCGTCGAACTTGTCCGACCCTTGATTCATCATCCAGGATTTCTGGAATGTCATCGACTGAGTCCATTTCAACCACGCGGAACGGACGTCGATGTTGTTCTTGATTTGATGATTCATGACCTGGATATTGTGTTGTCGCTGAACCTTGGCGCCATCGTCACGATTGAAGCCTCTGGCTTAGCGGTGTTAACCGATCAAGTAGATATCGCCAATGCTCGTATTGGGTTTTCGAATGGTGGCGTTGCGACGTTTACGGCGAGTCGGATCTCAACCGGAAGACTTCGAAAGTGCCGAATATTCCAGTCTCAAGCGTACCTTTCTATCGATTACCAAGATCGTCAAGCCGTCATTCATCGTCGAAATGGACGGAATACGGGAGTGGGTGGTGTGAAAACTGAGCAACTATCAGGTGAGCAAGATGAACCGCTTCAACGTGAGCTGCGTGCCTTCATTGCCTCGATCAACACCCAGGCGGCTCCATTGGTGTCTGGAGAAGACGGCGTGGCGTCATTGCAGTTGGCCCATCAAATATTGACGAAGATTGAAATGACCGCAGTCATGGCCTAGGGTGGATGGCCATGAAATTGATAATCCTACGCAACTCTTTGTGAAACCCGCACCACGAATTCTCATTGTGACAGGGGAAGCCTCTGGAGATTTGCATGGTGCAAATCTCGCGAAAGCGTTATATGACTTAGATCCACAGATTCATATCGATGGTGTTGGCGGTCAGCGGATGTTGGCTGAAGGTGTTCATTTGCTTCCCGGCATTGAATCTGTTGATGCCATTGGCGTACCAGGACTTAAACAGTTAGGTCGTGGAATACGCACATTGCAGCGCTTAAAAAAAATGCTGAGGGAAAATATCTATGATGCTGTGGTGTTTATTGATAGTCCAGGCATGAACCTTCGTCTCGCGAAAACTGCGGTGAAAGCCAAACAGCATGTCATTTATTATATTGCTCCACAAATTTGGGCCTGGGGGAAACGTCGTCTCAGAGTGATCCAGCGTGCGGTGAGTCGGATGTTGGTCATTTTCCCATTCGAAGAATCGTTATATCGTCAGGCTGGTGTTCCCTGTAACTTTGTCGGTCATCCATTATTGGATGTGGTACAACCTTCATACGATCAATCTAGGGTTCGAGAACAATTACACGTTCCAAAAGGTGCGCGGGTTTTAGGATTGTTGCCAGGCAGTCGTGAGCATGAAGTGGAGCGTTGTCTTCCAATGATGCTGGAAGCCGCCTGGGAGGTGAAGAAAGCTTTTCCCGATGTCCACATAATGATTGCGAAATCAGCGTCTGTGTCACATGCCGGTATTCATGATAGAGTCAACGGCTATAAGAGTTTACAGGTTACTGTTGTTGACAATCAGCCAAATGAAGTAATGGCGGCGGCTGATTTGTTATTTGTGGCCTCTGGAACAGCCACTCTTCAGGCTGCCATTATCGGAACTCCTATGATTATCCTCTACCGTGTACCGTGGTTAACCTATGCCATTGCTCGCCATTTGGTCAAAATTCCTGACATTGGTTTAGTGAACATTGTGGCAGGGCGTCGGATTGTGCCTGAATTGATACAACATGATATGACGGTCACACGACTGGTTCCCGAAGCACTTCGGCTTTTGCATAACCCGCAACTCCTTGATGACATGCGGAAAACATTTCAGGAAGTACGAGATGTGTTAGGTGAACCCGGGGCTTCTCGTCGCGCAGCAGAATGTGTCATGGCTGAGGTGCAATCGTGAAGACGTTCCTGCGTCTGCTGCGGTATGTGCAGGTCTATCGAGTTCGCTTAGTGCTGGCCCTGCTCTGCTCGGTTGGCGTCGCAGGCTTGCAGGCGGCTTATGCGTGGCTTGTGCAACCGTTGATGGATGGTATTTTCATCGAACAGGATGAATATTTATTTCGTGTGCTTCCGGCTATTATTTTGGGAGTAGCGTGTGTGAAAGCCTGTTGTGCCTATGGTCAGGCCTATCTCATGAGTTATGTCGGGAATTGGATCGTGGCGGATGTGCGGCATCAG
>BQIX01000077.1 GCA_021604145.1 Nitrospirales bacterium | reverse complement strand
GCAGTGCTGGCGACTTTTTTCACGGTGCGTTTGACGTGACGTTGAATAGGCATACCTGTCCTTTCTTTATAGGAGAATATCGAATCTACGTCGAAAGATACCATGATGACTCATTGTTGTGAAGAGGCAAAACGCACAAGGGACACGGCTCATTCCATCATCAGACTCATACGAATCTGTCTCGACATATTCAAGATCTTGCCATTTCAGATTTCCACCGGTGTCCGGAAAATGGTGTTGACGAGGACCTACCTACTTGGGCAGCTATCAACATCGGCAGGTTCTGAATTCAGAACTTCATCGGACAAGACATTCACTGAGCCTCCACGACCTGACCACATACCAGGCAACACGTGCGATGGCTCTATGTGCAAACTCGAGGAAACATATATCGTTTTTGCACAATGTTGTTCACAAACAATGTCAAATCGAATAGGGATGTTAAAGATCACGAGCAACGATCACTGTTCTCCCGTGGAGAGCTTATACGTTATCGTAAACATGACTAGGGTTTTATCTAGTAACCACAACATGCACGGTTTAGTAGTGTGTTAAGAAGAATCAAAATTTCTGGGAAATGACGGTCAGCGTATATTCAAAAGGGAGGAAGCCTGAATATCCGTTCAACCTTATCGTCCACTAAGAGAGAGGAGGGCTTGAATGCATGCGTGCGCTGATAGCATTTTCACAAAGCTTGAAGTCCCTCCAGTGAAGTTTCGATCAAGAGGCAAACATAAAACGATCATGACCGTTCCATTTGGAGGTGACGCAATGAGAAAACCAAATCGCTTAGTAAATGTTATGATCATGAATCTCGCCTTGTTCACAGCAAGTTGTGATAACTCAGATATGCGTACCCAGGAAGAAGCAAAACATCTGAAAAAAGAGGTCAAGGAGAATATCCAAGATACACTTGAGTCATCTAAACAGTTCTCTGAGAACAAGTTTGATGAGTATAGTCAAGCCATAGAAACGACCATGAATGCGTTAGAACAAAAGCATAGGCAACTACAGAAGCAAGCACTGCAAGAGGGAAAAGAGGCGAATATTGAATTACAAGATGCTCTCGCTACGCTGGAGATGAAAAGAGAGCAACTGCGAAAACAAATAGAAGAACGGAATTCCAACAGCGATACTCCGTTAGAAGATCTGCAGTTTAGTATTGAGCAAGCATTAGAAGAACTTGAAGAATTATATGAAGTGACCATTGCTCGTTTTTCGAGACAATAATTGACTGCATGGTTATCAAAAGTAATAAGGTGAACCATGACATCATGGATAATACGCGCCGAATGCAGGCCTTCAGGACACGAATACCCGGCACGACACATATTGACCATTGAATCTATGAAAGTGAAACGTGAGAAATGTGATGAACCCGACGTTATCTAACTGAATAAGATTGGAAATTTGGGAGGGAAGTTTTGACAAGCAAAACCAAGACTGATTTGCGCAAGAATCTCATGAATCAGGAATTTTCTAGCCTTAAATGAGTTCACGCACTTTATCGGATATCACCGTTAAGGCAATTTTTTCACGATTAGGTTCACCTCGAGCAAGAGATTGTGCAAATTTAGATGCTTGTTCGAAGGTGACCTTCGGGGGCATCGGCGGTTCAAAAGGATCGACAATCGCCTCTACAATCACCGGGCCAGGGGTAGCCAACGCAATATCCAACATGTCGCCACATTCTTTTGGATCATCAATTGTGAAACCTTTACCTCCGCAAGCTTTCGCAAATGCTGAGAAATCAATCGGATGAAGATCACAGCCGAATTCCGGGTTGCCCAAGAAGACCATTTGCTCCCATTTTATCATACCCAACGTATTATTCTTGATGATCACCACTTTGACAGGGAGTTGATATTTCACGCACGTCACAAAGTCAGCCATGAGCATTGAAAACCCACCATCCCCGACAAAAGCCAAGCATTGACGGTCTGGATACGCAATTTGCGCCGCCATTGCGTAGGGCAGGCCGTTGGCCATAGAAGCTAAATTGCCAGAAACTGAATGCATCTGCCCTGCCCGACTTGGAATCTGTCGAGCCCACCACGTCGCGATAGTTCCCGAGTCTGAAGAGACAATCGCGTCATGAGATAAACGTTTGCCCAATTCCCACGCGATGACTTGTGGCTTCATCGGTGTATTCGGGTTTGTCCCTCGCGTCTCCATTAATTCCCACCATGTTTTCATCCCGTCCTGAGCCTGCTGCAGAAAACGTTGATTCTCCTTTTCCTTTAAGAGCGGATATAAGGCGTTGAGGGTTTTCCGACTATCACCGACCAATCCCACTTCCACAGGATACCGTAATCCGATTCGCATTGGATCCAATTCAATTTGAATCCCGCGCGCTTGCCCCGGCTTCGGCAAAAATTCAATATAAGGAAATGATGATCCGACGATCAGCAAGGTATCACATTGCTCCAGCACTTCCTGGGACGGTTTTGTCCCAAGCAACCCGATGGTCCCAGTGGTATAGGGACTATCATCCGGAACAGCAGCTTTTCCCAGGAGAGCTTTCACGATCGGCGCGCCGAGCCGTGCGGCAATCTGTTCTAATTCCTTTGTAGCCCCTAACGCTCCCCGCCCCGCGAGAATCGCAATTTTTTCTCCAACATTAAGAATGTCAGCAGCAAGATCTAAATTCTTTTTGATTGGCAGACCGGCCTCCACCGCAAAGACATTCGAAGTGTGCTGGGGCACATTCCGTTGAGTTTCTGGTTCTGAGACTTCCACCCCTTGAAAATCGACTGGAAATGTGATGTGCGCGACACCGCGGTAACCAAGCGCTGTTCGACAAGCTAAGTCCGAGACATTTTTGACATGAGCAGCCCCCATGACACGAGCATTGTACACGGTCACATCTATGAATAATTTATCCAGCTCGACATCCTGTTGCGTCTTTGTCCCAATCAAATCATGATAGGGCAATCCTGTGATGGCTAACACAGGTTGACCATCAAGCTTCGCATCGTAAAGACCGTTCAATAAGTGAATACCTCCCGGCCCGGATGTCGCAAGACACACGCCAAGCTTTCCGGTGTACTTCGCATAGGCACAAGCCATGAATGCCGCAGTTTCTTCATGACGAACCTGAATAAATCGAATTTCCTGCTGTCTAGTTCGTAGGGCGTCCATGATCCCATTAATCCCATCGCCAGGCATGCCAAAAATCACATTCACACCCCATTCATGAATGGTCTGGATCAACAACTCTGCTGCCGTGATGGTCATACCACTCCCCCCGTTTTATACAAAAAAATCATGACTGACGATTCGCTTTTGAAAATAAGGTCAATGCTCAACAATCCTCCCGGTCTACATTCCGTGGACTCAACAGCGTGTCATTTCCAGTACGTGGGTCGTCCAAAATAATCATAGACCCGCACTTCTAATTCACGATTGACCGGCATAGAAGCATCATACTCTGGACAATTCTTGGTTTGTTCCTGTGTCATATCGACTTCAACCGTTTGATCTGACCATTGAATAGTTTTGATCCAGTCTGGCGCAACAAGTACTTTCTTCCCTGGCAACCAATTGCGAGTATCAATCACAAAATACCGAATGTTCCATGTATCATCATCTGCGATACAATCTTCCACATGACCGATTTCCCCATCGGTCGCCTTAATGACATACCCTATGAGTTCGTCAATGCTTCGCAAATGAGGATTGGCTTGCTCTTCTGAAATAGTGTCCCATCTATCCCTCACGTCATGATCTCCTACTGCCGGGATCGCACCCATCCCCACGGGAGCAGGGAATAATGGATCAATCCCTCCCCAATACGCAGGCCATTGGTAGTATTGAACTAGCTTTGATTCCTCCTGAAGTGAAACAGGCTTATCGATTTCTATCCCTGGGCTCCGTACAATTTGATCTTTTGTTAATTTGACTGGAAAGTGATGACTGCTCCAGTCAGGCTTGCCGATGGATTCTAACGACAGTAACACTAATCGGCCTGGCAACCACTTTCCAGTGTCGGCAACGAGGTATCGAATCATCCATTCGCGATCATCAAAGAAGAAGTCTTTTGATTCTCCGATCTCACCGTCTGTGGCCTCAAGGGTAAACCCTTGAATGGCGTTGAGACTTCGTAACATGTATCACCTCCTTGTATGGTGAAACACCGCTCGTCTTGACCAGTAAAAAAGGACTACGAAGCAGAAATGACCTCAAAGCTTAACTATCGAGTAGACTACCATTTTGAAACAATTCACCTGAACTCATAAAAACCCTTGCCTTGTCTACCCACACACTCTTAAATACCCAGAATTGTTCACTATTCACATGCCTGGACTAGTTAAGTGAATCAACCTAGGAGTGCTCATGCCTGGGGAATCGGAGGTATGGGCTGCGGAGGTCGTCCCGGAGGTTGAGGGGGATTGGGATCTGGAAACGGCGGCGTAGGATCAGGCAGTGGAGAGGGGCCTGGATTGGGAGGGTCTGGATTTGGGTTTGGCGTCGTGAATTCTAAACCCATAGGCCTATCATATCCACCTTTCTGCCATGATGGTATTCGAGAGTTGGGGATAACAATGAGAGCATACATCGACTTCCGTATAGAATTGACGTAAGAATGGTTCATAATTATATCCTTTTTCAAGAGAATCTGACCTACTAACTTGAACTCTGAAAACTTGAATGAAGCGTGGGCTTCATCACAACCAGTTTTCATGACTTTACGCTTCTCCTCTCGCTGGATATTTATTGTCCATCACCCAATCCAAGGTGGAGAGTAAATCTGTAAAACTTGGTCGTCCAAACGGCATGCTATTAATGACGGCAGAGTACAACTCGCCATCGGGCCGAACCCAAAATACTCCCGGCTCACAAAATATTGACGGTTCTGATTCTTTGATACTCTTGGAAATATAAAGGCCCCATTGACGCATGGACTCCACATCCAAACCATATCCAAGCGTTAATTGTTTGAGATCCCACTCTTCCTTCGCGCTTTCGGCACGCTCTTCATCATCGCCACTGATGGCGATCACTTCCGCTCCTCTCTTTCTAAATTCATCCAGCTTCCCCTCTAGATCTTTTAAATAGGTTTTGCATACCGGACAATGCAAGCCACGATAGAAGACAATCATGGTAAATGCGCGAGGGTTCTGGGGCGAAAGCGTCCAGGTCTTTCCATTCACTGTCTTAACTTTCAAATCAGGAGCAGTCTTTTGAGGGAGAGGCTTACCCATGTACAGAGTCCTTTCATGGTTTTGAGAACTTTAGGAGATTCAAAGTTATGACCTCATCATAATTTATCGTTCCTTCAGTATAGAGACAAAACGTCAAAACAAGTACTATTCACAACCCTGGCTATACGTGCATGTGAAAAAGAAAAAGGCTAGAGACTTATGCGTACACCAATCAGAAAGCTTAGACCTTGCAACCTAGGGTTGTGTTGAGTTGAGGAGAGTAAGAAATCCCCTATACTGCAAATATCTCTGTTATACATGGCCCATTCGGAATCGAAAATGTCCATCGCACAAACTTTCGGATGAATTGAGATGAGTCCTATGATAAAAACGCAGATTCATACAGTTCTAACCATGCGCATAATCGATATGGTGAATGGACCGCCTGCCCACAGAGAAATGGCACGTTGGGTAGAGAGGAAACATCATGAATGAATGGTCTATTGATTGGATACAAGTTCACATACTAGGACAACTATTGCTCGCCATGGTGCTTGGAGGATTAATTGGACTTGATCGAGAGCTAGCTGATCGGCCAGCAGGACTCCGAACTCATATCTTGGTTGCTGGAGCGGCCACACTCTTTGTGTCATTAGGAGACATCTTGGTTGATCATTTTAATTTGTCCGTTTCTCACGATATCCTACGCACTGATCCGATCCGCTTGATAGAAGCTGTTAGTACTGGAATTAGTTTTTTAGGCGTGGGAACCATTATTCGCGGGACTTCAGATGGAAAAATCCATGGGCTGACGACAGCCGCGTCAATTTTAGTCGCTGCCGGCATCGGCGTAAGTGTGGCAATTTCGCAATTTATTTTGGCCGTTGGCATGACCCTTTTGGTGTTATTGATTCTGCGTGGTCTACATCTCGTGGAAGAAAAGATGGGGTGGAATAATCGTGACACAGGAGAAACGTGATCATGGCAGAGCAGTTTCTTGAAAAGAATTTGGTGATGGGTATCTAGGATTCACATTAT
This sequence comes from Nitrospirales bacterium, assembly GCA_021604145.1. Taxonomy (GTDB): domain Bacteria; phylum Nitrospirota; class Nitrospiria; order Nitrospirales; family UBA8639; genus JAGQKC01. Next base: position 5,840 of record BQIX01000077.1, on the reverse strand, counting down.
TCGAGTCTCGGCACAACCAAATGACATACCGGCACACTTCCTGTGCAAGCGTAACCTGAACCTTCGAGATACATCCGTATTCGTCTTCTTTATTGTCCCATCAACGGACAAGATGTTCCCAATTCATGAGATATCGTTCATGAAGTTACGCAACAGCATCCTCTCATCAACACGACAATTTTCGATCATCGTACGAAGAAAAAGAGGAGTACTCACCTCATTTTGTGAGTCCTGGAGGCTATATCATGCCAAAACCTGAACTAAAAGAACTGGTGAGACAAAAGGCGTGGAGCGCATTAAAAGTACTCCTTGAAGCGATGCCGCCCCCAGAGACTGCGGAGGTTCTCGCTCATGTGGAACAAGCAGATAGAGTTCTTCTCTTTCACATGCTTCCTCGCTCGCAATCAGTAGAAATTTTTTCATATCTCGATTCAAGCATTCAAGAATCCTTACTGACTGAACTGACAGATGCAGACACACAAGAAATTTTAACAAAGCTTCGACCTGACGATAGAACCGTCTTGTTAGAAGGCCTCCCTCGAGAAACGCTCTCACGACTGCTTCGTCTTCTTAACCCACAAGATCTTCAAGAAGCCCGTCACTTACTCGGGTACCCTGAAGAAAGTGTTGGAAGATTGATGACCCCTGATTATGTTGCGGTGCTTCCTGTATGGACAGTTGAACAGTCACTTCGTCACATTCGAACACGAGGACAAGGCAGTGAAACCATCAGTATTATTTATGTAACAGACGAAAATTGGAAACTATTAGATGCGCTTGAGCTAGAACGATTCGTATTGGCCAATCCTTCGGATACCGTCGCTCAAATCATGAATAATGCCTTTATTGCTCTATCGGCGCAGGACGATCGAGAAGAGGCCGTCCGTCAAATGCAAAAATATGATCTCTTGGCACTTCCCGTCATCAACGATGATGACATATTACTTGGGATTGTCACGGTAGATGATGTGTTAGATGTCGCTGAGGAGGAAGCGACTGAGGACATCCAAAAAGGCGCGGCGATCGAGCCATTGAAGAGTAGTTATCGCGAATCGAGTATTTGGTCTCTCTATCAAAAACGAATTCCCTGGCTTGCGGTATTAATGTTGGTGAATCTCGCAGCATCGGGTGTTATCGTGATGTACGAAGAAACATTAGCCTCAGCTCTGGCTTTAGCCTTTTTTATTCCACTGCTGATGGGAAGCGGAGGCAACACTGGAGCTCAGGCTGCGACACTGATGGTTCGAGCATTAGCCACTGACGATATTAAGGTATCCCAATGGTTCAATGCCATGGTCAAAGAAATTTTCGTGGGAAGCATACTTGGGATCACATTGGGAATCGGGGTTGGTTTGATCGGGTATTGGCGAGGCGAAGCGACTATCGGATTGGCTGTAGGACTCGCGATGGCCGCCATTGTTGTAGTATCGAATCTTATTGGCGTCTTGTTTCCTGTCATATTGACAAAGCTGCATGTGGACCCGGCCGTAGCTGGCAGCCCAATGGTCACATCAACTGCAGACGTTACAAGCCTTATCCTTTACTTTTCTATTGCAACGACGATTTTGGGGAAATTGAATGGAAACGGCATGTAATCCATGTGGTGCATCACTGTTACCAAATTATGGCACGATGTTTTTTTCAATTCCTCCTTAACGATGTATTCCATCCTCCCTCATTCAGAGTAGATACCCACGGGACCACTCCAGTTGACGCCACGCTACCTTGGATAGAATATTTCGTTATCCCACGAATAGAGACAGTTGAAGTCATACTTAGAACTCCTTTCCTTTGATATCAAAATTTCCAAGGGTTACTACCAGTTGTTTTTCCTTTCTATACGAGTACAATTGCGAATCTATTGTTATTTTACTCTAAAAACTCTCTAGGAGGATTTATGAAAAAATCTCAAAATATATGCTTGGGAGCTAGTATGATTTTATGTACCACCATGTGGACGGCTGTAGCATTCGCGAATCCTGGCTTACTTCCGGATCATCCTGGTTATCCTATGAACGCCGCGGAAAGTCCAGTGACTGGGAAGTCTCTCGCGAATGATCCAGGGAGATCTCAACTTTATGAACAAGAGGCTCTACGAAGTTCGAGTAAAGATGCCAACTCAGAAGCAGCAAAGGGAAAAAACGGGAAAGATCAATCGATGAATGACATGACCCCTGATTCATCAGAACAACCAAAAAATCAGTAAATTTCAAACCTTCTTGCAATGGCAGGGAATCTACACAGCTGAATTGAATGCCCAGCCATTGGAAGAAATAGCACGAGTGGAGTATAGAGTAAAACGACCTGTAAAAGGTTGTAAAAAGAAGACCTTTTTCTTTCCTCAACAAGACATTTCCTGAGTGAAAAATTCTGGGATTCAAGAGTCGCATTCCTGTATCGTTCTTACTTGAAATCATCAACACCCTATATAGCGCACCCGATCTGTGATGTGGTGTGTATCAACTTTCTCACGACACCATTCCATATCTGACTCATCAATATTATTAAATACGACTTTGAGAAATACCTTGAAGAACTTCCCCTGTCCTTTCCTCATTCATGGGACTGTTCGCGATATCTCCGAGTGCAATGATGCCGACAACTTCTTTATCGTCATTCACCACAAGTAGTCTTCTGACTTGTTTATCCTTCATCAGTTGAGACGCCTCATCGAGCTTTTGATGTTCATGGCACAGAATAAAATTCCGTGTCATGACATCTTGCACCATGGTGGTATTGGGGTCACGTCCTTCAGCAACTGATCGTACGGTAATATCTCGATCAGAGATCATTCCCACTAACTCCCGATTGTTCACAGCAGGTAAAATTCCCATGTCACATTGACGCATTTTAGCAGCCGCCTCCTTAATACTTTGTTTCGCTTGAATCGTTTCAGTTCCAAATGTCATGACATCTTTCACCGTCAAGGATGCGTTAGCCATCACTCACCTCCATGTAGAAAGTAGAAGAAATATCACGCATTTCTAAAATTGCGTTTTCACTATGTACCGAAAGGAAGGATCGGGGAACTCTCATTTACCCTAGACCCCAGATATCGAAGCCATAAGAATTTTCAACTTCATATCTTTGAGTAGCTAAGGGCAGAAAACCTGGGTTCGAGCCAGCAACCCGTGTGCGAAGATGAATGTTGATAAGTTTGTTGTACTCCCATTCTTGCAGAAAATTAGTGCGTTATTCGAACTCTTACTTACCAAAGAAGGCATCCAACACATAAACATATTCATAGACAACAAGGGTTTTATAGAGTTGTTGGTGTGCAATACTCACGTTAACTTGCTTAGTGAGGAGAGATGATGTTCTGGGGACTCCTTGAATTACGAAGAAATGACATAAAAAACAATCGTAATGGGATTGAGGACCATGAATGTCACATGTCAATTTTTCCATCACCCTCTAGCGATGAAAGGAACGCATTCATGAAGTTGTTACAGACATATCTATCCACAGCCGTCGCCGTCATCCTCACCGTCTGCGTTATTGGCACACCGGGGCTCTCCCACGGTCAAGCCGGTGAGTTCATCTATGGAACCAATTCGGATAAGAGCTCCTACTATGATCCTTATGACCCCTATTATTTTGATGATAATATCCTCACGGATCGTGAGATACGTAGACGCACGATGCGGATACTATCGGTGAGTCCATTTGTCGATGAAGAGCATATTCGCGTCGAGGTCGATAAAGGTATTACGACCCTTTCCGGGACCGTGGAAGATCGAAGTGCGATGATGGACGCCGTGGAAATTGCCTATGATTCAGGAGCATGGAAAGTTCAAAATAAATTACGTAAACGAAACTGGAACAATCAGCCGTGGGCCGAGATGCGAGACTCGGAACTGAAAGAAGAGATTGAAGACGAGCTGGCCTTCAGTCCGTTTGTCAACGCTGATCAAATCGCCGTGGGAGTGCGAAATGGTGTCGCCACCCTCTACGGTGGAGTCGAGAACAAAGGAGAAATCGCGGATGCCGTCGAGAATGCCTATGAGGCGGGAGCCAAGCGAGTCAAAAGTAACTTATGGATTGATCCAGACCTCTAACGATCCCTAGAATATTCCTGAATATATGTATTTCATCAAATATTGACGAGAAGGAACGAGGCCTACCGTCAGGCCTCGCTCCTGTAGTTTATAAATGTCGAGGTCGGTGCGAGGAGTCTCATTTATGAACATACAAGTAAAACCTGTTACGACATCGCATTGATCACATGGCGGTACAATTTGCTCCATCCATCTTAGCCGCTAACTTCCTGTGCCTCGGGGAACAACTCAAGGAATTGGAAGCAGCCGGTGCAGACCGAATTCATATTGATGTCATGGATGGGCATTTTGTGCCGAATCTTAGTCTAGGGATGCCGATTGTGGAAGCCGTCCGAAAGGGTACCACGCTTCCAGTGGAAGTTCATCTGATGATTAAACATCCTGATCGGTACCTTGAGGATTTTGCTCGCGCAGGTTCGGATCAGATCATCGTTCACCAAGAAGTATCACCACATCTTCACCGAACCGTCCAATTGGTGAAAGATCTCGGAAAGAAAATCAGCGTCGCGCTCAACCCTTCGCCCCCTGTAGCCATGCTCGACGAAATTATAACTGAATTGGATACAGTCCTCATCATGACGGTCAATCCAGGATTTGGGGGACAACGATTTATCGAAGGCACACTCTCTAAAATTCGTCATGTTCGTCAAATGTTCAGGAGTCGGCATCTAGAAGGCGAGGTCGAGGTGGATGGAGGGATCGACATTCACACAGCCCCACGAGCAATACAAGCCGGAGCTGATGTCCTCGTGGCTGGCTCGTCAATTTTCGATGATCCACAGGGTCCTGGTTCTGGCTTACGACGACTCCAAGGATGCTGCGGACAGATCACACTGAATGGTTAACCCACCACAAACCAGAAGACTAAGTCATGGCTTCTTCTCATAGAGTCTTTCTATTCGATATCGACAACACGCTGATCGATAATGACCATGTAAAAGAAGATCTACGGAGGTTTCTTGATTCCGCAGTAGGAGTTGAATGTCAATCACATTACTGGGAAATCTTCGAAAATTTGCGTGCCGAGCTTGGATATGCCGATTATCTTGGCGCATTGCAGCAATACCGCATGACCTATGGAAGTGATCCTCAGCTTCTGCCCGTCTCATCGTTTCTCGTGGACTACCCGTTTGAAGATCGTGTGTTTCCCCAATCGTTTGAAGTTATTGAACAATGTAAAAAATGGGGAACAGTCGTAATCCTGTCTGATGGCGACGTCGTCTTTCAACCACGGAAAATTGAGCGTTCAGGTCTCTTGAAGGCCGTCGACGGCCATGTCCTTATTTACATCCATAAAGAGCAAGAACTCGACGATGTGCGGCGTCGATATCCGGCTGAGCACTATATCCTCGTCGATGACAAGCTTCGCATCTTGACCATGATCAAGGCCGCATGGGGTTCGCAGGTCACCACAGTCTTTCCTCGACAAGGACACTATGCCAATGATCCCCAAGTGCTCAAACGGTATCCATCCGCCGATATCACAATTGATCGCATTGGATCGTTACTGAATGATGAATGGGCTCCTCGGCTTTGGCACAAGGAAATCCCTTAGCCATGCGCCACACATTCACAAAATATAGGTTAGGCTCGAGTCGATGATCGCGGATCATGAAATGAGATTGACAAGAAAAAGGAGAGTATCACATGGCAACCATGAAAGCCGTTCAGCTAACCCGTGCCAAAGGTGAATTTGAACTCATCGAGCGTTCCATTCCTGAACCAAAGTCAGGAGAGGTCCGTATCAAAGTCGAAGCCTGTGGAATTTGCCATAGCGATGTC
>BQIX01000076.1 GCA_021604145.1 Nitrospirales bacterium | reverse complement strand
ACTTGATAGTGCAAGTGTGGACCAGTTGAAAACTTTCCAGTACTGCCGACAAGCCCAATCAACATTCCTCGTTTAACCTTTTGTCCGTACTTCACATTCATTTTTGAGAGGTGACCATAGGTAGTTTCAATCCCAAATCCGTGATCAATACGAATAAATTTACCCATTCTGGCATCATACGCTGCAACAACAACCTTACCCGCAGAAGGCGCTCGAACTTCGGTTCCTCTCGGGGAACCAATATCAATACCAGCATGTAAGGCCTTTTTCCCTGTAAAAGGAGAAACACGAGGTCCAAACTTCGAAGTGATTACCCCCTTCACCGGCCAAATGGATGGCGTGGAAGCCCAACGTTCAGCACGAAGATTTGCCGTATTCAGCAAAGTATCAAGAATATTTTTCTCAACCTTCGACTGCGTATCAATCCAGCGAAGACCCACTTCAATGGCCCGGATCTTTTCATGCGCTGTTGGTTCTTCCCCAGTAGAAGTTGAATAAACCTTAGCGTCTAGAACTTGTGCATCAGTCTCAGGATCTATGGAATGGCTGTCGTAGGGGAATTCTTCACCCCCTTGACCAGGAATAGAGTTTGGTACCCCTTCAATTTCATCAGGCTCTAAGCCAAACATCGTTTGAAGTTTCCGATTGAGATGCTCTAACGACACCATTCGCTTTTTCATACTGTCAACTTCAACGCCAAAAATTCCTGTCCGCTCACGTGAGGTTGCTAACTCTTTTCGAAGTCCATCCAATTCAGCCAATTGACTTCTTTGGAATACGTAATGAGTCAAAATTCCACTCTGTAAAACCAATAAACAGAGTCCGGCAATGAGCGAATAGCGTACAGTGGACTTCCGAAACTTCATGCGCAGTGGATTCGAACGAGCTCCGCGAAAAACAATGATTGAGTAGCTTTCTTCAGAACCTTGCATTGCTTACCTTCTTGCCTAGTAAGTGATCACCGGTTTGGATTTCCTTAGAGAATGACCATCTCTCAGATTACCAATATACGTATAAAAATTTCTACCCTCTGAGGAGAATAATGATCGTCACGCTTCTTTATTTAACTTCGGCTTTACCATTTGCCCAAGCCAGGCCAAATAATCAGAAGATCCCGTCTGAATGGGCAATGCGATAATTTCTGGAACACTATAGCTATGAAGTCGATTAATCACAGATTCCAACAGATCAAACACCTCGACTTTTGTCTTGATAATGAGAAGAGATTCCTGTTCTTCCGTCACCTTCCCTTCCCATTCAAACACCGACTGTATGGTTGGGACAATATTCACGCAAGCGGCAATTTTATCCTCTACAATACGCCTGGCGATGAGCTTTGCCTCGGCCTCAGACGCTGCAGTGACCAAGACTACTATTTCTCCAGACATAACTCCATTCTGTTATTTGCTTAAGGATTACTACAAAAAGTCTCAATTGTTCCCTTATTCAGCAGAAATATCGTACGACATTCATCAACTCGCAGTTTGCCTACATAAGGATTTATCGGTTGATTTTTTTGATTCCTAAAGTCTTGTACTCCCAATAAGTTCTAACAACTTCACGAAACTTCACGTCGATCAATTTGAACTTATTCTCAGTAATAATGGAAACAACAACACGATGCAAATTACCAATGAACTTATCGTCTCGTGATTAACAGGAGCACTTCCATCCTTAATCTCCAGGATTCAAACGTTCCGGATCTTCATCCACAAGTTGGACTAAATCAATAATCGCAGGCCGTAAAGCCTCTTGCAGCGCACCAGGATAACTCTGGACAGCATCTTCAAGGTTATAATAAGGACTGTCGTACTTTTCGCCTTCGTACTCCATCGCCATACTCCATAGAACCTTCGAAGGATCAGACGCTGGCGTTAAACGCAAATCTAACTCAACGGCTGTCTCGGTTTCTCCCATCGGTGCTCCCAAGAACCAAAAAATTACCCCAATCGGCCCTAAAAAGTAGGTGTCAAGACGACGCTTCCACTCTGTAGATTGCAAACGCCCTCGAAATACTAAATCGGCGGGAGCCGCCTTGTCATTTTCAGCAAATGCAACAGACGAAAAGAGCCCTGCTTCTTGCAATTCTGCAACCGCAGCTTTCGCAAAATCATTGGGAGGATCAAAATTCACGACATCAACTTCTTCTGGGTGTACGGCTTCTTCAGGGCGGTCGTAGACTGTCTCGCCATAACGGACTAAAGGAATAGAAGCCTTCCAATATTCTTCTTTCATATCTTTGCCTCGAAGATCTTCAAAGGGCAAAACGACGGCCTTCGCTGAAAGCGGCATTTTGGCTTTCGTATTGAGAAATGCTCCAGTAGAAGACGGAGGATACTCCCAATTTCGATTCCCTAAACAACCGGCAAGCAGACTTAGACTCAGGACAATAACCAAACCACGAAACGTTTTCGCGAGAGAAGAGCTCATTCGCATTCTCCTTTCTAAACTGGCTAAGGTACCATAGGATCTCATCATAAGATTGGCCCTCTTCAACGACATCTTAATTTTTATGAAGGCCGGTGCTTGTTAATGATCGAGTTTGCGTCACTAATATGCGAGGGAGAGGGAATACACGATGTACCAGACATAAGGAATTGAGACTCTCGTGGACATCATCATCTATACTTTGGCATGTACCAACTGAGCCTTTCCAAAAACCACGAATCACGGACTCGCCAGAAGAGCCTGCAAACCAGGAGCAGTGAATTGATAGCAAAGAATACAGCTACAGACTCGTCGCTAGTCCATGGAGAGCATCCTCTGCTCTCCTTTAGAACCGTGGCAAAAAGAGCATCACACCTGTCACTGAGCCTGAGGCGCAGAAAGGAACTTTACCTTGCAAATCCACCAGCATGTGCGAGTTGCTTTTGAAATTCCTCATATGTTCGTGTAACGGGAAATTGTGGAAACTCACCTTGGATCGTCTCTGGAGGACAGAAAAAAATTCCCGCATCTGCCTCTTTCAACATCGAAATATCGTTATAAGAATCGCCTGCCGCGATAACCCGAAATCCAATATTTTTTAATGCCTGAACGGCATGTCGTTTTTGATCAGGCATACGAAGGTGATACTGGCTAATAAACCCATCTTTATCAACTTCTAACGAATGGCAAAAAATCGTCGGATAGTTCAACTGCTTCATTAATGGCGAAACGAATTCATAGTAGGTGTCAGAGAGGATAATAACCTGGCTTCGTTCTCTTAACCAGGCAAGAAATTGCGTCGCACCTTCTAATGGGGATAATCCCTCGACAATCTCCCTAATATTCTGCAAGGTAATGCCATGCTCTCGCAGGACAAGCAATCGTTTCTGCATGAGTTCATCATAATCGGGAATATCCCGTGTCGTCATCTTCAGATCCTGAACCTTAAAATGATCAGCCACGGCAAGCCAAATTTCCGGGGCCACCACCCCTTCCATATCCAGACACGTAACAAGCGGATTTGTCATAATCATCCTTTAATTTTCATGTCAGTCCTTTATACGCACACCCTCTAATTTTCAGGCCATCATAAAGAAAAGCACTCCATCTTACAACTGTGGATACCATCCATGAATCGGACCCAATAACAGAATTTTCACATCAAATTCACAGATTAGAAACGTATTTGCACGCTTAGAAAATTAGATGACGCTGACTAGGTATGATCCGAACACTAATACCTGCACCGTATCTACCGCCCAACAAGCATCCTAAACAGATCCTCTGGAGTTTCGCAGTAGAAATCTGGGCATAAAGCCGTCACTTTGCCTTGGTTTCCATAGCCATACCCCACCGCACAAACTTTGACCCCAATGGCTTGCGCCGCCCTGACATCGTTCGTGCTATCCCCAACCATTAGCGTTCGATCAGCAGGCACATTCAGTGTCTCTAGGACTCTAAGCAGCATGCCAGGATCTGGCTTTAACTCTGAGCTATCTCGCGGACTTTCAATGGCCGCAAAATGACTGACAGCATCCAGCCCTTGAATAATCTGTAATGTATATTCCAGTGTTTTATTGGTCACCACAGCACATTGTCGTCCATCAAGATGGGTAAGCAGATCTCCAACTTTCGGATAGAATTCCGTGTTGTCCAAACAATGCGCGAGGTAGTGCATGCGGAAGATACGTAGTGCTTCTTCATACTGTGCAGCCTTCCCTTCGCCGACCGAAAGTCGTAACAGCTGCTTCACGCCATCGCCGACAAAACTGAAAATCTCCTCAAGCGTTCGTTGTGGCAAACCCAAATCGCCCAGCGTAAGATTCACGGAATTGGCAATATCCACCTTGGAATCAATGAGCGTGCCGTCTAAATCAAAGAGAATAAGCTCCACCTGCTTGGGATCAAATTCTTGCTGCATCATGGCGCCTGCAGTAATTGTTCACGAAGTTGTTGAAATTTCTTTTTTTTCATTTCCTCAGGTTCCTGTAATTGAGCCAAGCGAATGAAGTTCACTAACCGTTTCTTCCCGACATGAGGCGGCAGCATCGGGGCGAGAATTCGCCAACGCTCATGAATCGCCTTGACATGAAAATACTCAAGATAGATCTGTGGTTCAGGGAGAAACGTGGCGGTCTCCCAATACATGGTCCCGACAACATCAAACGTCACGGGAATGAGCATTTCTGTGCTCGTAAGAATTTCCCATTGCTCCACATCTTCAATGACCTGAAACTCCGCTATGACCACGATCCGACCCCAGGCCGGCTCCTCCTTCCAAGACACAAACGGGGCCAGCACTTCCTGAGAGTTAACCTCAAGCCTCGCCCCGCGTTTATCCAACGACAAATACTTTTCGAGGAATTGACTCGGATCGTTCTTAATGTCGCCGGAAAATGCGTGACCCTCGATTGGACACCACATGGCTCCCAACCCAATGATCACCAATTGACACCATCGAATTAACCGTTTCATGGACAATCAGGCAGGTAAATACCACTAACAGGTGAACAATCAAAGGAAGGGGAACATTACCCTTTCAACAGAATGACCAGGATAATGCCAAGGAGAAGCCATAATGGAATGGAAAGCATGAGACCCCACACAAGCCCCTGTGAGGTTTTTAAACGACCCTTCAACTTCCGCTTTTCAACGGCCTTTGCAACTCGTGTCTTGACCTCCTCAAGATGAAACGGTTTGGTAATATAGTCATCAGCGCCGAGACTGATAGACCCGACCGCCGTACTGATTGATGGATGCCCGGTAATCATCAAATAAATAATGTCGTCGTTCAACTCACGAATTCGTTTTAATAATTCCATGCCATCCATATCCGGCATAATCAAATCTGCCAAAATAATGTCGATATTATCGTGTTGATATTTTTTCAGCGCATCCACACCATTTTCGGCCGTCGTCACCGAGTACTCGAGGGTTTCAAGATATTCGGCCAAAGCCTCTCGGACACCTCGGTCATCGTCAACCACTAGGACTCGTTCAGCCATTGTCAATCATCTTCCCCCGCACAGGGCATTGATTCATTGATTACATCATTGGCGCGTCAACGACCACCACATCATCAGGCATCGTGAGTCGCAACACCTTCGTGTCAAGTCCTTGGTTGGTGCGAATATTGGAAAACTGTAAGGTAGAAATACTTCCCGTTTTCTCGTACAACACAATCTGGCGAATCAAATGAGACTTCGGCTCGATGGTGAGCTCAATACGAGTCACAGTTGAGGTTGATTGATCTGCCGGTTTCGGCATCAAGACCACAAGAGGGAGCTCGTCATGCTCTTTTTTCTGATCAGGAGAATCTGCAATATCAAACTGCTCACCGAGCTTTCCCACTCCCTGCAATAACGTAAGCGGAGCCTTTGAAGCCGCCATCTGCGTCAAATTCCCTTTGACCACCTGTTGGTGTTCAGGCACATACCACATGACTTGATCGCCATCAACGAGAATTTGCTCGACATTCGGCTTCTGATAATCCCAGCGAAGCAATCCCGGCTTTTTCAGTAGCACTCGTCCAGACGAAGTCAGTCGACTCTCAAATCCTTCGATTTGCGTTTCTTGAGAAAACTCAGCCTGTAAATCTTGAGTCTTCAGATAACGGGCATCAACTTTCTTGACTAAGGCTTCGACCTCTGCAAGAGAGGCAAGAACGATCGCCTGACCGCTCCAGAAGAAAAGAACCAAGCTGATCACTATCACACGCTTCATCCGGCCTCTCCAATTACAGCCTGGCGAGTCAAGACTTCCCGACGCCCATCCCTGCCAGGCGCACTTACCAACCCTTCCCCTTCCATTTGCTCAATCATTCGGGCTGCCCTCGGATAACCGACCCGAAGACGTCGTTGAATAAACGACGCCGACGCGTGACCTGACTCCAACACAACTTCTCGCGCACGCTCATAGGTTTCGTCACGCTCTTCATCGTCTGGCACAGCCTCCTGACTTAAAAAGAACTCCTCATCTTCATAGACCGGTGAAGCCTGTTGCTTCACCCATTCGACCACTTCGCGAACTTCATCATCGGACACAAACGGACCATGCAAACGGGTAATGCGACCGGACCCAGAGGCCATATAAAGCATGTCCCCTTTTCCCAAGAGCGTTTCAGCGCCATTGGCATCCAGAATCGTACGTGAATCAATCTTTGAAGAAACTTGATAGGCAATTCTCACCGGAAAGTTGGCCTTAATCAACCCGGTGACCACATCCACCGAAGGCCGTTGGGTCGCGAGAATGAGATGAATGCCGGACGCTCTCGCCATTTGAGCCAACCGCGCAATACGATCTTCAACTTCTTTAGGAGCCACCATCATCAGATCCGCAAATTCATCAATCACCACCACGATATAAGGAAGGTGGGTCAACAGTTCATCCGTGGCAGAATCATCAGACAATGACTCACTACCATCTGACGCATTGTCTAGCTGAACTTTCTTCTTCACACGTTTCAATGAACGTGGAGTGTGCTGCTGATCGGCAACCTTCCGATTGTAGGCATCAATACTCCTCACACCATGTTCAGCCAACATTCGGTACCGACGTTCCATTTCCTGCACCACCCACGTCAACCCTCGAGCTGCAGACTTGGGATCCGTGATCACGGGGCGAATGAGATGCGGAACCCCATCATACACTTGAAGCTCTAGCACCTTGGGATCAATGAGCAGTAATTTGACTTCATCTGGATGTGCCGTAAAGAGAATATTGAGCAGCATGCAATTGAGACCAACACTTTTCCCCGCACCAGTAGCTCCGGCGACTAAAAGATGCGGCATGGTTCGAAGATCGGCAACCACAGGATGGCCATAAATATCTTTTCCCAATGCCAGTGCCAGCCTTGCTTGCGAACGTACAAAGGCATGGCTGGTTAACATATCTTTCAAGGAAACGGTTTCCCTAATCGGATTCGGCACTTCGATTCCAACGGTCGACTTTCCAGGGAGGGGAGCGACAACTCGAACCTTCAGCGCTTTGAGTGCCATGGCTAAGTCATCAGCTAAATTCACAATCCGGGAAACCTTAATACCTGGCCCCGGAGCAAATTCATACATTGTAATCACAGGACCTGGATGAACTTCGGTCACTTTTCCTTCGATGCCAAAATCCTCCAAGGTCTGGGTCAACACTTGAGATTGCGTTTCCAACACTTGATCGGTTTGACGAGAAGAACGGCCCGGCACAGAGGTGAGGAGTTCTTCTGGCGAAGGAGGTCGATAGGTCTTGGATACTGAGCCGTAGACAGGAACGGACGGGCGTCGAGGGGGAAAAGTTTGAGAATCATCGGCTTCAAGAGTAGTCGAAACTTCTTCAGTTTTTTGTGGCTGCTCTGCGGGTGTTTTTTCTGAACGTTTGAAGTTGAGTAACCCCCCAATTCCTCCGCGGATCGGCGTAGACCGGTTAATTTTCACAGCCTTATTGGGTTTGACGGTCTTATTCTGCTCCCGCTCAATAGCACGGCGAGCCATTCGTTCCTGCATTGCGTCTTTCGCAGCACCACTCCATTGAGTGAGACGACGGGCCGTTCCTGGAATAGAGGTCGGCGAAAGCAACACAAGCGAGACCACAAGACCAGCAACAAGTAAAATATGACTGCCAAGATAAGCAAAGTTCTGTTCTAACAGTAATGTAAGCCAATAGCCGCTCATTCCTCCAGCCATCCCGATGCCGACCGGAAGATCGCTGATCAAGGGAACAGAGGGAAAGCGAAGTTGAAAGAGCGCGCTAAGAGAGACTATGGCAAATACAGCGCCTAAGACATGATGGACTTTTAGGTGGACGTCCTCGCTTGCCCACGCTCGAATCCCAAAAATGACCACTAATATTGGGGCCAGATACGCCGCCCCCCCGATCACTCCAATGAGAACAAACGCCAACGTAGATCCAACTTTTCCGATCCAATTATGTAATGCTTGAGATTCAGAGTCACGACTAAACGGATCTTGTGGGTCAAACAATGTGGGGTCTTGAGGATGAAACGATACGACCCCCAGGAATAACAAGACTCCGAGCGTCGTCAAAAGAATACCGATGATTTGGGCGGTTAACGGCGAAATTCCTGGCTTTCGGCCCTTCTTTCCAGAACGGGTCGTACTAGGGAAGATACTCATACCATAAATCCTAGCATAGGTGTTTCTCTTTAGCAAACAAACCATAGACCGCAGGGCGTTCCAACTTTTCCAATTTCAGGCACGTTTATGGTCGGTAATGCAGACTAAGGGAAGAAGGGAAATTACGAGTGAGGGAGTATACGAGCCAATCGTTGAAAATCTTGAACCGTTAACGTTTCCGCACGACGCCCCCCCTGGATTCCCGTACGGTCAAAAACCGGCTTCAGCACATCGGCTGACATTCCAGCATCACGCATCGCATTGAATAGCGTTTTCCGACGATGACTGAATGCGGCTTTCACGACTCGGATAAACTGCGCAATATCCTCTGGAGGATCCATCTCATCCACCGGCTTGAGACGTAACTCAACAATGGCCGACTCGACATCAGGCCTGGGACGGAAGCAGGTCCTTGAAACCTTAAAGGCTAAGTCGACATCGGCAAAATACTGCGCAAGGACAGAAAGGACGCCGTAGTCGCGAGTTTCTGTTTTTCCGACTAACCGTTTCGCCACTTCGAGTTGAACCATCAGAATCATTCGGTCAATAGAGGCCCGTGCCTCGAAGAAGCTAAATAACAGCGGTGTGGAAATGTTATATGGAAGATTGGCGACAACCACAGTCTTCGACGGAAGCGTCTGGTAGGGATAAGCCAAGGCATCACCCAAGGACAGCTCAAGATTGGAATAATGCGTGAGATCTTGTTGTAGATAGTGAAAGAGTTGAGCATCAATCTCAATGGCCAAAACTCGGGAAGCCGCCTGACACAGCGCTCCGGTGAGTGCACCACGGCCAGGGCCAATTTCCACGACCGTTTCATCCGGACGAAGCGCCGCACGTGTCACAATTTTCTTGACGATGTTCTGATCAATGAGAAAGTTTTGACCAAAACGTTTACGGGGATACGGAAAACGAGATGAAGACATGAGAGACGAATTTTTTATCGCAGGAGTGACTCCACCTTCCAAACAGTTAAACGAACTGAGCCAACATCAACCTTTCGCTAGGAACTGATTTCCACAAAATCATGATTCCCGCTTTGGACCAGTGAGTCGGTGGCGACACCAGAGGAGGCATTGACAACTCGATGTTCGACCATTGGCTTGATTTCGTAACGCTCTCCAGGCATCAAACAGACATGGAGGCCGGCCCTTCCACAGTGAACCTCAATATGCCCGCATAAACAGAAGATATTTTCGGTAATCTGGGTGTGGGAATGCCAGGGGATTCTTCATGAATTTGAAGAGTGATTTCAGCCACGTTCGCATTCTGAGTGGCAATGAGATCTTCACGGTGACTCAAAATTCTCAATTTTCCTCCGGCAATCCATGTGTTTGAATATCTTTGAGTAATTTTTTGAGATGACGACGACACATATCGACATCATCCGACAACTCATCAAACAGATCTCCTACAATATACGACGTTTCAAGCCAATCTTTTGCTAATTGTTTTTCAACTGATTCGCTAATTTTTCCCTTCAATGAATCTAACGCTTCTTTTTTCCACTTCACCACTTGATCTCGGCCTTGAACCGCGTTCAATGCCTCCAATGCTTTTTTGTGAATTTGCTCAAGTTCTTTGAGTTTAAGGAGAATAAAATCTATTGCTTCCTGCTCACGCTCAGTCATGATGAACTCCTTACCCAATAAAAGCTTAGAACATCCATTGTTCGTTGTTCCATTTTCATGAAGAGCCCCAAAGAAGATCAACGAGCCTCCTCAGACTCATGACTCGTGATGATCTGTCAAACGCATACCGGGCGCTAACGGATAGCCAGTCAAAAACTGCGCAACATGCATTCGCTTTCGATTGGCCATTTGCAGTTCTGTAATTCCAAGAATACCTGCTCCAGTCTTGACCATGATTTCATGTTTGTCCACTTTCACGATCGTGCCAGGCCTATCTGAGAAGGTCTCTGTCTCTGGACCATCGTCATGCGGGATAGTCTTCCAGATTGACAGCCGGTCTTGCTGACAAAATGTATAGCCCCCCGGCCATGGAGACAGGCCTCGAATCCTGTTGTGAATCGCCGTAGCCGTTTGACTCCAGGCAATCACTCCATCTTCTTTGCGCAACATCGGAGCCATAGTCGCTTGAGTGTTATCCTGAATAGTCGGAGTCACTTGATTGGATTCCCATAAACGAAGGGTTTTCAGCAACACCTGTCCTCCGACCTGAGCTAATCGTTCAGATAGTTCCTTTGCGGTATCTTCAGGCTTGATCGGTACCGTTTCCTGCAATAAAATTGGTCCGGTGTCCATGCCTTCATCCATCAGCATCGTCGTGATCCCCGTCTCTGTTTCACCATTGATCAAGGCCCATTGGATCGGTCCTGCACCGCGATACTTCGGCAATAACGAAGAGTGAACATTCAGACAGCCGCGTGGCGGAAGATCGAGTATGATCTTGGGTAAAATCCTTCCAAATGCCGCGACCACAATGACATTAGCCTCCCACGCTTTCAAGGCCGACAAGAATTCGGGTTGTTTCATTTTTTCTGGCTGGAGAATAGGAACATCATGCGTCAGCGCCAGTTCCTTTACCGGAGAAGGACTAACGGCTTTTCCACGTCCTCGCGGACGGTCTGGTTGCGTCACAACTCCGACTACCAAGTACTCCGAATCAAGGAGCGCCGCTAAGGTTGGCACAGCAAAATCTGGTGTTCCCATAAACATCACACGCATAGGCATTCCTTATAGCCGTTCCAATACTTTCAAAGTTTATCACGCTTTATGAGCGGATATACTTCTGTTGAAAATGACGTGAGCTCGCTATAACAGTTCCATTTCCACGAATCAATGAAATGCTTTGAAACCAAAGTAATTCCAATACCCGCTGCGTACAACATCCATCAACCAAATTTTGCGATAACACCACACAAACAATACGTAGTAATTACTATAATCCACATTGACTCCCTCTTCGACCCTATGATACAAATTTTTTCCTAGATATGAGTACTTTAAATAAGTTCACCAATAGAGCCAAAGTATCAACTCATAGAGCTTCCTCCACAAGATAAGGTGAGACATCATGGGCGGTCATAGTCATTGGTCGACAATTAAACGCCACAAAGGTGCACAAGACGCCAAACGTGGGAAAATATTTACTCGTGTCATTCGAGAAATTTCGATCGCGGCTCGAAGTGGAGGAGACCCGGATGGAAACCCCGCTCTCCGGCAAGCCATTGCCAAATCCAAAGAAGTGAACATGCCAGCTGATACCGTGAAACGTGCTATTCAGCGCGGCACAGGCGAACTTCCCGGCATGGAAGTTGAGGAATTTATGCTCGAAGGATATGGACCTGGTGGAACAGCTATTTTATTAGAAGTGATGACGGACAATCGGAATCGCACTGTCGCAGAAATCCGCAGTATGTTTACCAAGAACAATGGCAATATGGCCGAGGCTGGCGCCGTTGCTTGGCAATTCGAAAAAAAGGGCCTGCTGATTGTTGAACAGGATAAAGTCGATGAAGATAGGCTATTCACTCTTGCC
>BQIX01000075.1 GCA_021604145.1 Nitrospirales bacterium | reverse complement strand
CATGAGAACAGAAGGCATCGGCTCTCTCCTTGTTGAACGGACGGGAAAATTACTTCGCGATCCGGACTCGACGATCATTGGGTTAGTGTCTGAGACAGACATTATCCGAAAGGCGGTGGCTGATGACAAAAATTTGCATAACACCAAGGTCGAATCCATTATCACATCACCAATGATTACAGTCGAAACCTCTTGGCCAATTGAAGAAGCCTACGAGATGATGAAGCAACAGGGAGTCCGCTATCTTCTAGTCACAGAGTCAGAAAAGGTTGTCGGCCTTATCTCGTTACGGGATATCCTCGTGCACTTGAAAGAACGATAATATCTAGCATGTTTCATGAGACAGACGTCATTGCGGCCTTCGGTCAGGAACAATGACCAATGACACGGAGATGAGAGCGAGGGTTGACTCCTTCACATTCATGACTATCTAGGGACATGGAAAGCCAGAGCAATAGCAGACAATGACGAAATTGATAAAGAACCAGCAAGGAGCATACGATGAGCGATGAAGGAATCATCACCAGTCTTCCTGTTGTTCCGGTGAAACGAACCGTCTTGTTTCCGGAAACGCTGGTCCCCTTTACGATTGGGCGCTCCCGTTCCATTGCTGCGGTTGAAGCGGCCATGAACAGCGAAGATAAAGCAATTCTGTTTTCAGCTCAGCGGGATTTCGAACAAGAAGATCCAAAATTTGAAGATCTCTATCAAATCGGCACGAAAGCCCTCATTAAGCAAATGGTGAAAACCGCAGAGGGACATTTAAATATCTTGGTGCAAGGCGTCGATCGAATGGTACTCTTGAAATTGGAGGAAAGCGATCCCTATCTCATCGCACGGGCTCGTCAGTTAGATATCCCAACGGACTCAAGTCACGAGATCGAAGCTCTACATCGAGCCCTGATCGATCTTGTTGGTGAACTCACCAATCTCATGACGAATGAAGGCGTTTCGGAGATTGTCAATGTCTTGCGTGCGGAAAAGAACCCTCTATCGGTGGCCTATCGGTTAGTCCCGCTTCTCAATATGAGCGTCGAGCAATTACAGGCCTTATTAGAGGAGTCCCAGCTCACAGATATTCTTCGAAAAGTCTATGCAGCCTTGTCTCATGAACTGCAAATTCTCAAGCTTCGTCACCAAATTGCCAGTCAGGCTCAGGCTGAAATTGGAAAATCTCAACGAGAATATTTTCTCCGTCAGCAACTCAAAGAAATCCAACAGGAATTAGGCGAGATGGATGGCGAACATGAAGAAGGGGACGTCGCTCACCTCAAAAAACGTATTGAGGAAACGGAGTTGCCTGAAGCCGTTAAGACCGAAGCTACTCGAGAAGTCAAACGCCTGGCCAAACTTCCGCAAACGGCACCTGATCATCAAGTCATTCGTAGTTATCTAGAGCTTGTCCTTGAGCTTCCCTGGACAACGACCACTGAGGATAGCCTTGAATTATCTCATGTCCGAACTGTACTCGACGAAGATCATTATGGCATTCCTGATGTCAAGGAACGCATTCTTGAACATTTAGCGGTCTTGAAACTCAATCCCTCAGCCAAAGCCCCAATCGTATGCCTAGTCGGACCACCAGGAGTTGGAAAAACCAGCTTAGGCCAATCAATCGCACGCGCGCTCAATCGAAAGTTTGAACGCATCAGCCTGGGCGGACTTCATGATGAAGCGGAGCTGCGAGGACATCGACGCACCTATGTTGGCGCCATGCCTGGACGAATTATTCAAGCGCTTCGACGCGCCGGCTCGAACAACCCAGTGTTGATGCTTGATGAGGTTGATAAAGTCGGAACAGATTTCCGCGGAGATCCGGCTTCAGCACTGTTAGAAATTCTTGACCCGGCTCAAAACCATACTTTCCGGGACAACTATCTGGATCTGGCCTTTGACCTTTCAAAAATCATGTTCATCACCACGGCCAACACGCTGGATTCGATCTCGCGACCGTTGTTAGACCGAATGGAAGTTATTCGATTGCCCGGATATAGCCAACAGGAGAAACAAGAAATTGCCATTCGCTATCTGTGGCCTCGTCAAGAGAAAGAGGCAGGCCTGACAGACAAAGAAGTGACATTACACGATGACGTGATTCCCCACATCATTAATCGATACACAAGGGAAGCTGGGGTCCGGCAACTCGAACAGCAGCTGGCGCGTCTCACACGAAAAGTCGCCTTACAGCTTGCAGAGCGTTCTCCCGAGAACACGCCAGAACCCATTTTTATTCGCAACGTCGATTTAGCTGAAATGCTCGGAGTGGAACGCTTTCTGCCTGAAGAAGGGAGAAAAGAATTACCCGTCGGTGTGGCCACGGGGCTAGCCTGGACCGAGGCTGGTGGAGACGTCTTGTACGTTGAAAGTACCCTTCTCCCCGGAGGCAGTGACTTAACCATCACAGGCCAAATTGGTGATGTCATGCAAGAATCCGCTCGAGCGGCTCGAAGTTATTTGTGGTCTAAAGCCGAGACCATGGGACTCGCGATCTCTGTATTTAAACGGAACGGCCTTCATATCCATGTTCCCGAAGGGGCGATTCCCAAAGATGGTCCTTCGGCAGGCGTCACCATGGCGAGCGCCCTCGCCTCACTATTTTTACGCATTCCAGTTCGACAAGATACGGCAATGACCGGAGAGATCAACCTCAGCGGAATGGTGTTACCTGTTGGGGGAATTAAAGAGAAAATTCTTGCAGCTCATCGCGTTGGACTTCGGCGCATCCTATTACCAAAAGCCAATGAAAAAGACCTTAAAGATGTCCCCGAGCAAGTCAAGCACGATATCAATGTTGTGTTTGTGGAAACAATTGACGACGTCCTGCACCAGGTCTTACAGACACCCCCACCCGTCAAGAAGCTGGTCTCGACACCGAGGCCAGAAGCAAAGACTGCGCCAATCCAACATTAGTAGGATCGTGAACAGAAGGCGCAGGAATGTCTGTCGCAGCGGCTGAACGTGTTTCAACTCGTTTGGCCTTCCAATATTTTTTCGACCAATACACATCGTCCAAACTCGACATCATCACGCCACGGCTTTTAGAGGCATGGATAAATTGACGCCCTTCAACAAAAATTCCGACATGTTGAGTCCGACGACCTATTTTAAAAAACACGAGATCTCCAGGACGCAGATGACGTTGGGCAACTGGTCGACCAACAGACGATTGCTGTGCTGCTGTCCGTGGCAATGTGACTCCAAAGTGAGACTGGTAGGTGAGAAAAACAAATCCTGAACAATCGACACCATCCTTGCTGAGCCCACCATAGTCATACTCCACATCGTCCCACTCCTCTAACTGCGCATACAATGATCGCTTCACCGCATCCTCATTCGAGAGGGTGACCGTTGTCGAAGCATGGATGATGCCAATGGGATTCGTCGTATGCCGGGGAACACTTTGGCACCCGCCGACAAACATCAGAAGGACAACACATGTAAGTTTAGCCATCATGATTTTCATCAGAAACCCTGGATAGGTTCTCCGTCATATTCATTAGGGTGTCGTTTGAGTGTAAAAGTCCCTCCTGGCTCTAGGGGATTATGGTCCTGTTCAATCCGAGTATACCACCACCGCCCAGTGGCAGTTAAAAGATTGTCCGATAATTGTATTTCAAACCCTCCTTCTCGGTCATTTTCTCGCTGAGACCAAGTCCCTTTCCAGATTCGATCTGTGACACTCGACGTCGTAAATTGACCGTCTTTCCATTCATAGGTTCCGTTCCCTTTCTGATCGAAAGTTAATGGATAGGCGACGTTTCCCTCTTCATATTCCCAGACTCCGGCAAGATCGCTCACTCGAATCGGAGACAGTTCTTGAACATGATGCCGAGCCTGTTTCTCTTCTGACATTGATGACGGAGAGGTACATCCCCATATACTCGTCAGGCACACGAGCAACAGCATGCCCCATAGATGCCATCGACACCTACTTATTTTCACTTCCACGTTTCTCACTATTCTCACTAATCGGCATCTCCGACCGCATAGCTGACACCAAAAAGCCGCTACAGACATTTTTTCACCCTTCCCCTTGTCTCGCCTTCAAAAACACAAGCTCCAAGCATCCGTTTATTTAGGTTTCCGCTTGTTTTTACCGATATATCGTTAGATTCAAGCATGTCTCGACACTCACGATCAATATATCACGTTTCCCCGCATTGGAAATGAACGCAAAGGAAGACCGAAATGGATACTGCCACAGAACTGACTTGCCCGGAGTGCGGTCAGCAACAACCCCAAACGGAAGAATGTGTCTCGTGTGGAGTCAGTTTATTTAGCTTAGAAGAACCCGCTCCAGTCATCACTGGCGGGAAATCCGCTTCAGCGTCATGGCCATCAACGTCTTCTGCCAAACCTCAAACAGCATGGCCTACATCATCAGCCGAACCCGTTCAGAAAACACAATCCTTAAGCCATGATGTCGGCAAGCCCACAGAGGCCAATTCCAATACCTTTGAAAAATTTCAAGAGACGAACCAACCGTCTAGAGCAGTTGACTGGCAACCTACAACAATGAGCGACAACAAAGACCAAACTGAGGTTGAACCAGCAGTATCAGAATCTCCAGGTGATATGCCCCTAGAACTCACCCTCACCGATTCACAAAAACGGCTCACCTTTGCGGAGATAAAGCCCATCGAAGAATCCAGTTCCGTCATCACTGACGCACCATCAAACGACGAACCTCCAATATTAGTCGCCCTGCCACCAGGAAATACCACCTCAACAAATCGAGTCAGATATCCCCTGTTTTGGGGAAATGGACAATCACTCTTTGGCATATTTATCGTCAATAGCTTCCTGACACTCATGACGCTCGGCATCTATTCATTCTGGGGACGAGCACGTGTACGAGCATTCCTCAATAGTCAAACGAGTTTTGCCGGCGCCAGGTTTGCCTATCACGGTACTGGGAAAGAACTGTTGACTGGATGGATGAAGGCCATGCTCGTCTTTGGGCTTCCCTATCTATCCTTTAGTGCACTTCCGTTTCTTTGGCAAAGCGTGCCGCAGTATATTTCACAAGGCATCGCCGGACTGCTCTTTCTCTGTTTCATCCCCGTCGCTGTCGTTGGGGCGCATCGATACCGTATGAGTCGAACGTCCTTGAGTAACATTCGATTCTCGTTTCGTGGAACCGTTTTGGAATATTCCAAGCTCTGGCTGAAGGGTTCCATTCTCACCGCGCTCACCCTCGGCATTTACTATCCATTCTTTGAAAATAGCCGTCGACACTACCTTGTCACACATTCTCAATTTGGAAGCCAAACTTTCGACTACGATGGAACCGGCAGAGACCTCTTTGCGATCTACAGCAAGGCCGCCGTCCTCTATTTGATGACCGTCACACTATTAAGCAGTCTGACCTTTGCCGTAATAACACTGTACCTGTCAATGCCTCTGACTGACATGAAAACCATCCTCTTTGCCTCAAGCTCACTTCCTCTCATCGCCGGCATCGGACTGATTGTCCCGTGGTTTTACCTGCAAGCGGCTCGGCAATGCTTTTTCTGGAATCATACAAAATTCAGCGACGCGCGATTTTTTTCGACTGTGACAGCCTGGAAAATATTTGAACTACGACTTGGCCACCTGTTTCTTCTCGTCAGCACATTAGGGATGGCTTGGCCATGGGTTCAAGTTCGTAATCTACAATTTTTTTATTATTACACAGGTCTCGACGGATCCCTCGACCTTCATCGCATCGAACAGGATGCCTTGGATGCATCTCCGACCGGAGAAGAGTTAGCAGGATTCTTCGATACGGGCTTTGACCTCGGCTAGATAATCATTCGAGCGTATCTCGTCAAAGAAAAGTGCAGCAGAGTATTTTCGATAGCATCGTCGTATTTCTCAAAATTTTCTCATTCACTCGTGACCTTGACCTCCACTACCCTTCAAACCGAATGGCCTGGCATCTATTATGATGGCGTGTCTGCCTCACCACACCGGGTCACCATCCAAGTACGACCATCCGGACTTCAGATTATCGCTCAATCGGGAAGCCAATTATCATGGCAGTATCAAGATGTACGGCAGACCCAGGGTAAATATTCTGGGGAAGAGGTGCGGTTTGAACGCGGGAGTGGAATTTGTGAAGTCCTCACGGTATCCGATACGGCCATCTTAGATTGCCTTCATACCGTCGCACCCGATTTGGTGTCGCACTTCCACAATCCCGCCCGTCGCCGATGGCGACTGCTGATAACATGCCTCGCGGGGCTCACCAGTATTCCGCTCCTGTGGGCAGCCTTTACTTGGGGCATACCGTGGCTCTCGGGTCCAGTCACCACGCTCATTCCAATAGCCTGGGAAAAAGAACTCGGCCAATTCATGGCCTCAAAGTTAGCCCCCCCTGAAACACAATGCACAAACCCCCAAGTCGTTGATTCTCTCGAAACCATCGTCACCACACTGAGTCTATCAGTGGAATCAAACCCCTATTCGTTTCACATACATGTTGTGGACAGCCCAACCGTCAACGCCCTCGCTGCGCCGGGCGGACAGATCCTAGTGTTCCGGGGATTACTTGAACATACTGAGACAGCGGAAGAAATGGCTGGAGTCCTCGCCCATGAGATGCAACATATTTTACACCGTCATGGCATGCGGCTCTTGGTACAAAATTTTTCAATGGGATTCGTGATTGGAGCCTTGAGCGGAGACGTCAGCGGGATAATGACCTTTGGCCTTCAAGCCACACATGTTCTCCAAACCCTGTCATACACTCGAGATATCGAGGAACAAGCGGATCAAGCAGGTCTTCAATTATTGCTTCGCTCAGGAATTAACCCAGAAGGCATGCTGGACTTTTTTCGCACAATCAATGAAAAGCCTAACGAGAAGAAAAAACCTTCCCAGCATATTGCACCATATTTACACACTCACCCATCGGCTGAAGCACGCATTCAACGATTGCAAAACCTCATTCCTCAAAAAATCAATCCGACATCCTCTTTGTTGCCTAACACCAACTGGATTCAGATTCGAAAATTGTGCGGCTCTTCGCGTAAAAGATCGACGTAATTGAAGGAAGTGGCATCATTTGCAAAACCTGAATTTCAGCTTAATGCCTTTCCAAATCGATCTGAGTAAAGAATTAGCACTCTTTCATCCATTACAGAAATTAGAAAAAGTACTCAGAGTTCAAAAAACCATTGCTTTAATAGATCGTCCACCAATCCCTTGGCTTCCCAAATGTCCATTGGCTTTGAAGGGGGTTCAGTATATTCTTTTCCGTGACGTGCCTGATCCCCGATAGCCTTTACGCTATTGGCTGTCTGCTTGAAAAGATCAATCTTTTTTTTCGACGACCACCCCTTATTAACCATATCTTTTTTCGGAATATCAGATTCAATCACTTCGTAAATTCTGTAAAGCTGTACCCATTCAAGATTATCCTCATCACGAAGTCTTAATGCCTTGGCAACAGCCTCATTTTTCAAAGCTTTAGTGATACATTTAAAAACCGACTTGGCTGGATGGGGTTCTTCTTTAATTTTTCCGTCTTTTGTCATAACAACTGCTGAAACAGACATTGAGGCTTCCACACGAAAATTTGCCGGATCAGGTATCACAAAAATATCCTTCGCCCCATTTTCGTTGATTTTTAATACAGCGATCATTGAAATTTTCTTTTGAGACCCCAAA
The DNA here is from genome assembly GCA_021604145.1 of Nitrospirales bacterium. Lineage (GTDB taxonomy): Bacteria > Nitrospirota > Nitrospiria > Nitrospirales > UBA8639 > JAGQKC01. Next base: position 4,445 of record BQIX01000075.1, on the reverse strand, counting down.
TGAATCCGTGCGGTTCCTGAAAGGAGCTTCGTGACTTTCTCTCCATACTCTCTGACTTTTTCAGCATCTTGAAACTGCAAAAACGCCTTTCCGCAAAGAACAAATTTATTATCCCTACCTTCAAGAACATACTCTTCTTCTTTTTTAACCTCATCGGTCCGGCTCAAAGCCAACAGAACGTCTTCATCTCCCTTGATTTCAATTTCCCAGGCCACGCTGAATCCTTTTATAGAATCAAAATAAGATCAATTTACTTCCTAAGCAACATGTCTTTTACAGACCATTTTACAAAAACAACAAGAATCAGATTTTCCAAAACTAATATGAGATTGATACTCCTGAATCGCTGCACCCAGTGATTTACTCCCAAGAGGAGTATTCGCTTCAAGCGTATCTTTTGTAATTAAATCATCAATAATGTGTGATTTTCTCTAGCATTGCTTACATCTTTCTGGGAGGATGTAGGCATGACCAGACACAAACGCACTCGATTAATTCCGCTTGATCGTCAAGAAATTTGGCGGTTGCCTGGAACCCGGCAGTGGACGGTTGTCGCGTTGGCCCAACAGTTTCGCGTCTCTCGTCTCACCATTTACAAGATACTCGACCGGGCCCACAAATAAGTGTGTGCCCCGCTTAAATCCCACAATAAGCGATTCTTGCACTCGATACGGGATAAAGCGTCTGGATAAGGTAGAACCGGCTCTTGAACGCCAGAAGCGGCTTGCAACTCGCCCTTATAATAAGAGCTATCCGGGGAGATGGTCCACTTTGACACCAAACGCTTGCCTTTGAAAAGAAGACCACTACTCAGGCGTATCTGTTTGTGGGAATTGATGATTTTTCCAGAGAATTATACGCTGCGATCCTGTCTGATAAATCACAACCGTCGGCGGCAACGTTCCTGGAGCATGTGCTTGAGGAATGCCCCTACACGATTGACTGTGCCTATTCGGACAATGGCACGGCCGAACGGGTCCTCAAAACACTTTTGGAGATGTGGCATGCCAAAACGGTGTTTCCCCCAAGACAGGACCGGAGCCGCGGGCTGGCCCGCTTCGTGAATTTCTACAATACCGACAAACCGCAGGCGGAATTGACGACATGACGCCGTATGAAAAATTGACTCACTTTGTCTTTGACCTGTAATCAACGCTGAGAATTCTTAGAAATAATGGCTTCATAGCGTTCGTGTGAAAAAATCTGGCCATTAGTGTTCTTGTTTGACTTCCACATTTCCAGTATTTGTCTATTCGGGACCAACTCACAATGCCCCTTTTCAACTCAATTATCATCTATAGCCTCTCCTCTATCCTCCTCTCTCTGCCTTATCACAAGAAGCCTTCAATAAGGATTTATATATTCTCCATATTAAATGTAGACTTTAACATGGAATTCTAGTAAAGTTTTATGAAGGGTAGTCTTTTATAAGGAAACGACACAATTGAGGCACAATGAACGCTCGGGGAAGTATATTAGACAGTTCACGGGATATTCTGCCTTTTCCCCTTCGCCACTCCCGCCTGATCCCACTCTTCAGCTGGACGATGAAACCCTAGCGCTCATTTCTCAAGCAGACCGAGCATTGGGACGCCTGGACGGCTCGATTCAAACCCTCCCTGATTCAGATCTATTTGTTTTTATGTATATCCGCAAAGAAGCGGTGTTTTCTAGTCAAATTGAAGGAACACAAAGTTCGCTCGATGATGTGTTGGAGGCTGAGGCTCAGGTGTTTAATCCCCGAAGACCTGGTGATGTCAACGAAGTCCTCAACTATATAAAGGCCTTACGGTTTGGCCTTGAGCGCCTTGGCGAACTTCCAGTGTCTGTCAGATTAATTCGTGAAATCCATATGCGATTACTAGAAAACACTCGGGGCATGGAACGGAACCCAGGAGAGCTTCGCACAACGCAAAATTGGATTGGTCCTGTAGGGTCGACCCTCCATGAAGCCACATTTGTTCCCCCGCCACCTGAGGAGGTACCGCAGGCCCTTGGCCAACTAGAATCCTTCCTCCATCAAACGGACCCGATGCCAAGTCTTGTCAAAATTGGTTTGGCTCATGCTCAATTCGAAACCATTCATCCTTTTCTGGACGGTAATGGACGAATGGGACGATTACTCATCACATTTCTCTTATGTGAACGCCAGATTCTCCAGCAGCCCGTCCTCTATCTTTCACATTATTTGAAACGCCATCGAAATCAGTATTACAACATGCTTCAGAATATTCGTGATAATGGAAATTGGGAAGAATGGATAAAATTTTTCCTTATAGCAGTAACAGAGGTGTCACAAGAAGCCACACAAACAGCTAGAGACATTGTTAACCTTCGTGAAACGCATCGACAAATCATTACAGAACATTTTGGTCGAACAGCAGCAAATGGGCTCAAGGTATTGGAACGGCTCTTCTCACAACCGATCATATCTGTCAACGAGTTGGCTAGTCAGACCAATGTCAGCTTCACGTCCGCGAACCAACTCATGAGAAGATTCATGGAACATCGCATTCTTTCTGAGATGACAGGGCATACTCGTAATCGTCAATTTCGATACGGTCCCTACATTGATCTCTTTGCCAACCGCTAGCCTATATTTAAATCAGACGAGTGAGGATCAAAAAAGCAGACAGAACAATCAGAACATTCAATTGAGTCCAATATACACACCCAATATCGTTACCATCGAGAACACCGCGTCAAGCTCCAGCACCCCAATTAATTTATCGAGACTCTAATTCTAGGGTTATTTCCTCCTAAAACTAATATGAGATTTATACTCCTGGATCGCCGCAGCCAGTGACTTACTCCCAAGAGGGATATTCGCTTCGAGCGTGTCTTCAATTTCTTCGTCATCAATAATGACTTCATAGCGTTCCTGAACATTCGTCATCACAGCACCTTGCGTCACTTGGCTGGGTGGCATGTAAATTTCTTTCCACACCTCTTTTTCCACAAGACACACATCTTTGAACCGTTCATACAATAATGTTAATTTTTCAGGATCAGTTTCTTTTTGCTTCTCATCAGCCATGCTGGAATCTCCTTCTACAATCTCACTTATAGTTTGATGTTCCCGTGAATCTTTTTCAATTCGTGTTGGCCCATGGCCTCCACCTCCAGGGGTTTCGATTGTGAGGATATCACCAGCTTGGACATCAATGCGACATTTGCCCGGTAATTCTTGAACGTCACCGGCACGCCATAACTGATTCCTCCCAGATTTCCCGGGCAATCCGCCAGCTAACCCATAAGGACTGTAAGTACGACGTTCAGAGAGAATGGTCACATGAGCCTGCTGCAAAAACTCATACGACCGACAAATTCCATCCCCTCCAGAAAATTTCCCCTGCCCACCAGACCCCGATCTCACAGAATATTGCGTGACTCGAAAGGGATAGGCATATTCCAACGCTTCGACAGGCGTGTTCAGGGTATTGGTCATGTGAGAATGGACGGCACTTGCACCATGACCCGTTGGCCTGGCCCCCATTCCTCCGCCGATGGTTTCATAATACGTAAATGGCTGTTGACGGCCACGATCCCATCCTCCAATCGCTACATTATTCATAGTTCCTTGACTGGCAGCCGGAATACGTTCAGGACAGGCTTGCGCCAAAGCCCCTAACAGCACATCAACAATCCGTTGCGAGGTCTCAACATTCCCTCCGGCCACGGCCGCAGGAGACCGTGCATTCACAACAGTTCCTTCCGGCGCAACAAGATGAATAGGCTTTATACATCCACTGTTAGCCGGGATATCGAGTCCAAGCAGACATCGAAACACATAGACGGTTGCAGAAAGCGTTATGGGGTACACCGCGTTGATGCTCCCAGTCCGTTGGGAGTCCGTTCCAGTAAAATCGACGGTCACGTCGTCTCCATCAATCGTGATTGAGGCCTTGATCCTCACCGGTTCAGTCGTCACCCCATCGTCATCAAGTCGATCCTCAAAATGATAGGACCCATTCGGCAACTCTGCGAGGAGCCGACGTGTCATCCGTTCGCCATAATCAATCAATGCCGCCATATCTTGATTCACTTGCTCAACCCCATAGCGCTGCATCAAACCCTGCATGCGATTGAGGCCTATGGTATTTGCAGCCAGTTGCGCATGAAGATCACCCGCTCGTTCCGTGGGTGTTCGAACATTAGCCAAAAACAAATTCCACACCTCCTGGTTGATGACACCACCGCTTACTATTTTCAGAGGGGGAATAATGACGCCCTCCTGGTAAATTTCTTCCGATAACGGCATCGAACCCGCCGATATTCCTCCAACATCTGCATGATGCGCTCGGTTGGCCACAAATCCCATGAGCTCGTCACGTCCATTCGTTGAACTAAAAAGAGGCGATACCATCGTGATATCCGGAAGATGCGTCCCGCCTTGATACGGATCATTCACCATCGCGACATCGCCGAGAGAGAAAGTAAATGCC
>BQIX01000074.1 GCA_021604145.1 Nitrospirales bacterium | reverse complement strand
GAGCAGCAAGTCGAACAAGATGTAGCGATGGAACGGGCGATCACACCGATACGAGAGTTTATGCTTCGTCAGGTTCGTGAAAAAGATCTGACGTTATTTGTGGAAATGGCTCAAATCGAAAAACTTGAAGGACCGAACGATGTCCCCTTGCATGTGCTCATTCCGGCTTTTGTGACCAGTGAACTTCGGACGGCGTTTCAAATAGGATTTCTTATTTATGTTCCATTTTTAGTCATCGATATGATTGTGGCGAGCATTCTCATGTCGATGGGAATGATGCTGCTCCCCCCAGTCATGATTTCCTTACCATTCAAACTTGTTTTGTTTGTCTTAGCGGATGGCTGGTTTCTCATTATTGGTTCCTTGATGAAGAGCTTTCAATAAACATGTGTCTGCGAGACCGTGTGACGTCTCAGAACTGACAGATTCTGACCGGCTTCTTTTTCAACAATTCTTAAGATCAACATTGTTATGACGCCAGAAGGAGTACTTGACATTGGGACATCCGCGATTCAGACGATACTCCTCGTTGCCGGGCCGATGCTTGGGCTGAGCCTCGTCGTCGGGCTTATGGTCAGTGCGTTTCAAGCGATGACCCAAATTAACGAAGCCACCCTCACGTTCGTGCCGAAAATTGTCACGGTGTTTCTTGTAGTCTTGGTTGGATTTCCTTGGATTTTGCAAACCATTTTAGGATTCATGTTATCAGTGTGGACGCAAATTCCTGATTTTGCTCGGTGAACGTAATGATTTGCTAATGAGAGGAAAAACCGAGATGAGCGATGATAAACGTGAAGCCCAAACGACGATTGGCAAGAATCGTTTTCCATCGAACGATCGTTCTCATATCGTCCGGTATTGGGTTGGTGATGTTTGATCTGAGATGATCAACTTCGAATTTGCTGTTCAAGAACTGTGGAGTTTTATTGTCGTTCTTGTACGGACGGCTGCCATTTTGTCTGCCTTGCCACTTCTGGGCGGTCGAAACGTTCCCACTCGAATCAAGGTCACGATGGCGGCCGGTATTGCCATTCTTCTCACTCCCATCGTGAAGATTCATTTTGAACCGAATTGGTTAGAGCCTCTCACCCTTTTAATGGGGCTGACAGCAGAGCTGTTAGTTGGATTCACCTTAGGATTAACCACGCGATTACTGATGGCCTCAGTCGAATTTGCAGGGCAGGTGATGGGGTTTCAAGTCGGATTTGGGTTTGCTCAAGCTGTGGACCCAGCGACACAACTTCAGACTCCCGTATTTGGACAACTTCTGACGGTCATCGCCACCCTGTTGTATTTTCAGCTCGACGGTCATCACCTGATCTTGTTGGCGCTAGGCAGTAGTTTCAACTTAATTCCACCATTTGGATCTCAGTTACAGGTGCCTCTCATGGTCGACATGATTCAACTCATACAGGAGATGATGTTCACCGGGCTGAAATTAGCTTTTCCAGTGATTGCGGCAACCTTTTTAATTCATTTGACGTTGGGCATTTTGGGACGCTTAGTTCCTCAAATGAATGTCTTGATCACAAGTTTTCCCATTACGATTTCCATGGGTCTTCTGGTGTTGGGTTTTGGGCTCCCACTCATGGCGCTAATTCTTCAACAGTCCATTCTGGGAATGGAAGCAGTGCTGTGGGATATTCTGAAGGAGCTGGGGCGTGGCTGAAAATAAAGAAGGTCAAGAAAAATCAGAACAACCAAGTAGCAAGCGTCTTGAGGACGCACGCCGCAAAGGGCAAGTCGCTACGACCAAAGAGTTGGCACCAATCATTGTCCTGTTTGGTGGCGCTGGCATGATTTCCTTGTGGGCTCCCACAGCGTGGCGACAACTTCAATTGAACAGTCAGCAGTGGTTTGAAATGATTGGAACCTATCAGATTACTCCCGAATCTATACATGACTATGTCCAGATGATTGTCGAACAAGCCTTCTTACCGCTTTTGCCGTTTGCGCTGATCATTGTAACCCTCGGCGTGACAGCCTTAGTTATGCAGACCGGTCCCCTGTGGATAGAGAGTGGCTTACAGCCCAAAATATCAAAACTGAATCCGGTGAATGGACTCAAGAAAATTTTTTCTCTTCGCGGGGTCGTTGAACTGGTGAAGTCATTGTTGAAAGTTGGATTGATTGCATCGATCGTCTACGCCATTGTCTCTCCGAATATGAAAACACTCACGCAATTACAAATTGTGAGTCTCGGAGATTCATTAACGACGACCTGGGAGCTGGCTCTTCAAATTATATTCTGGGTTGGTGCCGTGATGTTGGTGTTAGCGATTATCGATTTTATCTATCAACGTTGGCAAACAACTGAAGATTTAAAAATGACCAAGCAAGAGACCAAAGATGAATCTAAAGATGTTGAAGGTGACCCACAAGTTCGTTCTCGACGAATGAGTTTACAGCGGGAGCGAGCACGACAACGCATGATGCAGGCCGTTCCGCAAGCCGATGTGATTATTACTAACCCGACTCATATTGCCGTGGCGTTACGATATGACTCGGCGACGATGGAGTCTCCGTCGGTCGTAGCAAAAGGTGCTGGTGTGTTAGCGGAAAATATTAAAAAGATTGCTCGTCATGCAGGTGTGCCCATTATCGAGAATCGTAGTCTGGCTCGCGGGCTCTATCGTATGGTGAAAGTGGGTGACGTGATTCCGGGGGATCTCTACCGTGCTGCTGCGGAAGTATTAGCGTATGTCTACCGACTGCGACAAGGCCATGACCAGGCCGGATAAGGACAACAATGGCATTTGATAGTAAGTCACTAAAGGAGCAACTAATGCCGTCGCATTACGGGGATATGCTTCTCCCGATTGGGGTCGTGGGAATTCTCTTGATTATGCTGTTGCCGCTTCCGTCATTCCTCCTAGATTTGTTTCTTTCCTTTAGTCTGGTGATGGCCATTTTAGTACTTTTAGTCACCATGCATGCTGGGCGTCCGGCAGACTTTTCGGTGTTTCCCGCGGTGCTTCTTCTGGGGACATTATTTCGTCTTGCTCTCAATATTGCTTCAACTCGTGTCATTCTGTTGAATGGTCATGAGGGTACCGAGGCAGCGGGAGAAGTGATCCGAGCATTCGGAGACTTCGTGGTCGGGGGAAATTTTGCGGTTGGACTTGTCGTCTTTTCCATTCTGGTAATTATCAATTTTGTCGTGATTACCAAAGGTGCAGGACGTATCGCTGAAGTCGCTGCGCGCTTTACATTAGATGCCATGCCTGGACGGCAAATGAGCATCGATGCCGATCTGAATGCCGGGATCATTGATGAAACAGAAGCCAGGAAGCGTCGGGAACTCATCTCGCAAGAAGCCGATTTCTATGGGTCCATGGATGGTTCAAGTAAATTTGTTCGAGGCGATGCGGTTGCGGCCTTACTGATTATTTTTATCAATATTGTCGGGGGACTCTCTATTGGAGTGTTGGAGCATGGGATGTCGATCATGCAAGCGGCCCAGACGTTTACGCTGTTAACGGTAGGCGATGCGGTCGTGGCGCAAGTGCCGGCACTGATTATGTCGACGGCCGCCGGTATTATTATTACACGCGTGAGTACCAAGACGAGTTTAGGGCGTGACCTGACCGATCAGATCCTCTTTAACCCACATCTTATTGCCGTCGTATCGGGAATTTTTGTGTTTCTCGGGATTATTCCTGGTCTTCCGCATGTGGCGTTTTTGTCCTTGGGCGGGATAGCGGGAGGGCTGGCCTATGTCTTATGGCACAAAAAGACGATGGAGGAAGAAACGCCAAAACTTACGACAGCCGACGCCAAAAAACTGCCAACCCCAGAGACGGAATCTGTCGAAACGGTGACGCCGCCGGACTTACTCGAATTGCATGTGGGGTATGGATTGGTTTCGCTAGTTGATACGGCCCAAGGGGGCGAACTTCTTGATCGAGTGCGAGCGATCCGTCGACAAACGGCACAAGATTTGGGCTTTGTCGTTCCATCGGTTCATATTCGAGACAATCTCCAATTAAAACCACATGAATATAGTGTCTTGTTAAAGGGAATACAGGTGGCGAAGGGCGAACTTCTGCCGCGGCATCTTCTCGCTATTAATCCAGGTTCAGCGAAAAAGGGCATAGAGGGGAAACCTGGGAAAGATCCATGTTTTGGTTTACCTGCATTGTGGATAACTCCGCAAGATAAAGAACGGGCTCAAATGGATGGCTATACGGTGGTTGATGGAGCGGCCGTCATTGCGACACATCTGACAGAAATCATTCGTGCCAGTGGTCATGAAATCCTTGGTCGTCAAGAGGTCCAGAACTTGCTGGATAATCTTGCCAAGGTGTATCCGAAAGTCGTGGATGATCTCATTCCGACGCAAATCTCTTTAGGAGCTGTAGTGAGAATCCTTCGTAATCTCTTACGTGAACGTGTTTCAATTCGTGACTTGCGAACGATATTAGAGTCGGTGGCAGATTATGCCTCTCAGACAAAAGATCCTGATTTGTTGACAGAATATGCCCGGCAAAATTTATCTAGAACGATTACGAATCAATATGCCACACCAGAGGGGATGGTTCATGTCATTAGTTTGGATCCCATGTTGGACCGGCGGCTGGTGGAGTCGATCAGTCCGGGACATGGAGGAGTGGCCGGGTTTTCGCCCTCACTCATGAGTCAATTGATCGAATCGATTAAAAAAGCCATTGAGCGAACCGTGAGTCAAGGGTATCAACCCATTGTCTTATGTTCTCAGGCCATACGGAGTTACATGTATAAAATGGTATCGCCTGGACTGCAAACATTAGCCGTCCTTTCGCCAAATGAAATAGATGGGAAAGCTAAAATTCAAGCCATCGAAGTTGTGAGGTTGCCACATGAAGCTGAAACGGTTTGAAGCACTGACATTACAAGGGGCTCTGCAATCTGTCAAAGCTGAGCTGGGGCCGGATGCCGTAATTGTCTCGACGCGTCGCATTCATAAAGGTGGCGGGTTATTTGGATTGTTGAGTCAACCAGTCGTTGAAGTAACGGCAGCGATCGATCGAGGAAAAAAACAAAAACTAATCGAAACAGGCATTCTTGACCGGATTCGTCAGACGGAAAAGTCTATGGATGTCAAAACCGTCAGCCCTCCTCCACAAAGTGAACCTATTTCTGCGCCAAAGCCACGAAATACGTTTGAAGATCAGCTGCAAATGGCGACTCTATTAGATCCCTTTACGGAACAACTCACTGCCGTTCGTGAGGAATTGCAGCGGTTGCGAGCAGAGCGAGAAGATCCCGAACTGGTTGTTGGACCGCTACGGCAAGAACTCGAAGGGCTTCGGATTATTGTCGGAGAAGCGTTGGGAGATCGTATGCGGAAGCAGGTTGATGCCTTGCCTGGAGGTTTGACCGTTGAGTATGAACGACTGATCGCGCAAGGGATTCAACCGCCTTTAGCACATGACTTGCTGAGGGCTGTTGCGGAAACGCTTGGTACAGCACATCTTGAAGATCGTGATGCGGTATCAGAAATTTTACAAGAACGGATGGAGCAATCGATTTCAGTATCTGGATCACTTCATCCGAGCAAAGGTATTCAGCAAGTGGTCATGTTGGTGGGGCCAACGGGAGTGGGGAAGACGACGACGGTGGCCAAGCTTGCCAGTTGGGCGACGCAAGCGGAGCAGCCTCGAAAAACCGTACTGATTACGCTTGATACCTATCGAGTCGCTGCTGTTGAACAACTTCGCGTGTTTGCAAAAATCCTGAAGCTTCCCTTAGAGGTGGCTATGTCTCCCCGTGATCTCACGGCCTGTATCAATCGGCATTCAGAAGCTGAATTAATTCTTATTGACACCTCGGGGCGAAGTCCACGAGACCGAACAGGGCAGGAAGAGCTGAAAGCCATTGCTCAGCAACAGCTCAAGATTGAGACTCATTTGGTGTTAGCTGCGCCAACAACCGAATCGGTTCTCCATGATGTGATACAGCAATATCGAACCATTCCCATTCACCGATTGTTGTTTACCAAACTCGACGAAGTTTCGCATCTCGGGAAATTGTTCAATCTATTGCACTATACCGGATTACCGCTTTCCTATATCTCGATGGGACAGCGTGTGCCAGAAGATTTAGAGGTTGCCACTGGTCGACGAATCGTTGATCTGGTAAGTGCTCACCCTCAACCAAAGCCTGTGGAACATTCTACAGTGTTAGGAGCTTCTTCGTGATTGATCAGACCCCCCAATCAATGATTCCAAGTATAAAACGTCGACAGCCTCCAGTCGTTGATCAAGCCAGTGGGTTGAGAGCGGTGTTGCAACCTGATCTTCCTCAACATCGTCCGGTACAAGTGGTTGCCGTGAGTTCAGGGAAAGGCGGAGTTGGAAAAACCAATGTGGTGATCAACTTGGCGGTCGCCTGCGCCAGGCAATGCCGAGAAGTTTTGGTCTTGGATGCAGATTTGGCATTAGGCAATGTTGATATTCTCTTAGGTCTGGCTCCCACGTATACGATAGAAGATGTTCTCAATGGCGATCGGACATTAGAGGACGTCATGGTGAAAGGGCCGGAAAGCATTCGTATTCTGCCTGCTGCCTCGGGCATACAAGAATTATCGAATTTAACCTATGAACAGCAACTATTGCTTCAAACAGGTTTTCTTCAATTGGTACAACCTCCGGATCTGCTCTTCATTGATTGTGCGGCAGGTATATCGGCCAATGTGCTGTATTTCAGCATCGTGGCTCATGACACATTAATAGTCGTCACTCCAGAGCCAAGTTCTCTGACGGATGCCTATGCGCTCATCAAGGTTTTGTCCACACGGCATCAACAACGGCGGTTTCGACTTCTGGTGAACATGGTCCGAAAGCCAATGGAAGGCAAAGACGTCTTTCGAAAGTTAAGTCTCGTGACTGACCGATTTCTCAATGTTTCATTGGATTATGTCGGATGTATCCCTTTTGATGACTGTGTCCCCCTTGCAGTCTCTCAACAGCGTCCAGTGATTGTGGCCTTTCCGAGGTCGACAGCGAGTCGAGCATTTCCTAGAGTTGGGACAGAGATAGGTCAATGGAAGCGTGAGCATCCTTTGAGAGGAGGATACCAATTGTTTGGGGCTGCGGGTCTTGGTCCGCTACATGAAGAAATGGGGAAAATAGCATGAAGCGTGCAATTGTTGAAAAAACACCGGTCACTACCAAGAAACCTATTCCATCAAAAATGATATTGGAGGGGGATGAGAGAGAACAACTCATTCAAGACTTCGTCCCGGTCATTAAGTATATGGCGTTGCGTTTAGCAATTCGGGTGTCAAGCGGATTGAATGTTGAGGATTTGATCAGTGCTGGCACTGTTGGTTTGCTCGATGCGATTACCAAATTTGACCCGTCACGCGAAATTAAGTTTCGAACGTATGCCGAATTTCGTATTCGAGGAGCGATGTTGGATGAAATTCGCGCCATGGATTGGGTTCCTCGGTCGATGCGGGAGCGTATTGGTAAAATTCAACATGCCGCGAATGAATATACCAAACGGAAAGGCCGTCCACCAACGGAAGCTGAGTTAGCCAATGAATTAGGGATTGAGGCAGAAGAAGTTGATGAGACCCTGTTGCAAGCCAAAGGATCGGTGGTGCTGAGTCTTGAAGATTTGGGAAGCCATGATGATGACTCTCACCCCATTTTGGATGCTTTAGCTGATCGGGATCATCCCAATCCGCTCGAGTCGCTTCTTTCCGAGGATACAAGAAAAGTTTTAGCTGAAGCGATCGACCGTCTTCCGGAGCGTCAACGTTTGGTCTTGACGCTGTATTATTTTGAAGAATTAACAATGAAGGAAATTGGAGCGACTCTTAGTGTCACGGAGTCACGAATCTGTCAATTGCATGCGCAAGCAATGATCCGCCTTAAAGCGTATCTCCATAACCGGATGTCGCGGTAATGATGTTGTGCTTTGTTTGTCCCTCTTCATAAATTTTTCTTTATTTTCTCCATACCATCTCCGTCAGTTTCTCCTTGAAACAGACTTTTGCCCGTTAGGGAACAGACTGGACCCACTGGCTATCTCATTCACGAATATGATGTAGACATTTGAAGTTTTCGGATTGCCGAACCGAAGAGAATCGTTAGATCTCAGGAGGTTGTCCGCTATGTCTACGCCAGAAATTCCTCATGCCCTTGAACAGTTTGTTTCCGAAGTTTCCGGTCTTGAAGGAGAACAGAGACGCTCCATTTTACTCGTTGAAGATGAAAAGGTTGTTCGGATGGTGACCAAACGACGGCTTGAGCGTCTAGGCTATCATCTCATTGAAGCAGAGAACGGACGTCAAGCATTGGCCTTATTAGAATCTGAATCCGTTGATTTGATTATTTCCGATTGGATGATGCCGGAGATGGATGGTCCTGCGCTGTGTGAGGCGGTGAAATCAGACGAACGATTTCATTCCGTCTATATTATTTTAATGACAGCACTAGATCAGCCTGCACAGATTGCCGAAGGATTAATCCGTGGTGCAGACGATTTTTTAACGAAGGCGGCCACGGAGGAAGAGTTAAATGCTCGGGTGAAAGCCGGCTTACGAACCTGTCATCTAATTAAGAAATTAGCACATTCACATAAAGTCATTTCCCAGCAACAGGCTGAATTGGATACTGAACTTCAATCAGCCGGAGAGTTTGTCGTCTCTTTATTGCCGGCAAGAGGGAGCCCTGTCCCAAACGTACAAGTCGGCTGGCAGTATTTGCCTTGTTCGCGTTTAGGCGGTGATTTGTTTCAAGTGACTCCTTGGGGTGAAGAACATCTCGGGCTGATGATCCTCGATATGTCCGGACATGGAATTGGTCCGGCGCTCCGAGCCGTATCACTTGCGATGATGTTTCGTGATGAACATATCGCTCGGCAACATCCATCCTATGATCCAGGCGAAATTGTCGAACGTCTTAATCGAGAAAATCCGTTAACGGATCAAGGAGAATATTTTACCATTTGGGTGGGAAGTCTACATTTACCCACGTTACAACTTCGTTATGCTTCAGCTGGTCATCCTGGGGCCATTGTGACCAGATCGGGAAAAGTCTCCGATACCTTGGGCGTTAAAACATGGCCGGTCGGATTTGGCTTAAAGGAGTCGTACGAAAGTCAGGAATATTCCCTCAAGTCTGGAGACCGACTCTATATGTTCAGCGATGGAATCTACGAAGTGATGTCGTCTGATGAGAAATTATGGGACCGGGATGGTTTAGAAGCGGCTTGTCGAGCCGTTCATGGAAAACCCATGAGTCGAGCGATTGATTGGGTGATTCAACAAAGTCAAGCTTGGCAAAAGCAGAAAACGTTTAGCGACGATGTCGCCTTGGTCGCGATAGAAATTGAATAAGTTCCCGCGAACAAGAGATCTGGGGGCGCGAATCGTCGTGAGATCATGAATATTGTCTTTGATGAGAAATCCGATGAACGATTTATTATTACTTGATTCGTCATCTTTTATGGTGTGCGCCAGAAATCAGGATAACGATCTATGCGTCTCTTACTTGTAGATGACGATTCCGTCAATCTTCAAATACTACGAGAATATTTAGAAGAAGAAGGATATTCACTCGTTGAAGCGCAAGATGGTGAAGAGGCATGGGCACTCCTAGAAGCGGAAGGTGACTCATTGTATGCAGTACTCCTTGATCGAATGATGCTGAAGTTAGATGGATTGACGGTGTTGAATCGGATGATGGCGCATGAGAAATTGAAAGACATTCCTGTCATCATGCAAACGGCTGCCGGCGCAGTCTACGAGGTGCAAGAAGGCATTGAAGCCGGCGCCTTCTACTATCTCACCAAACCTTTCGATCGGGCGATGTTGCTAGCGATTGTGGCGTCAGCCGTTCGAAAGGCGGTGAAACTTCGTGAAGTGCAAAATGATTTACTTCGACAGTCACGGTCAGTTCGCAATATGCAGACAGGGACCTTTCGCATACAGACGCTGGAAGATGTCCACAACCTGTCCGTTCTCCTTGCGAATGCTTGTCCGGATCCAGAGCGGATTGTGATGGGGTTGAATGATTTACTTATGAATGCGATTGAACATGGCAATCTCGGTATTTCCTATGACGAAAAAACTCAGTTGCAAGATACGGAGGAGTGGGAGGAAGAAATTCATCGTCGCCTCGCTCAGCCTGAAAATATGAAGAAGTTTGTCGAAGTGACGTTTCAGCGGTATGAGGAAGAAATCCATATGGTCATTACTGACCAAGGGAAGGGATTTGATTGGACCCAATACGAAAATTTTAGTCCGAATCTGGCTTTGGCCAGTCATGGTCGCGGCATTGCGATGGCGAAAGCGTTGTGCTTTGATCAACTGCATTATCGTGGAACCGGGAATGAAGTTCTCTGTGTTATCCGTACTCCACCCTGTCCTCATCAGACGAAGCACAACCACGTTCAATCCTTTGCTTCATCAGCGATTCCTTCTCAGTTTCAGACAGACTAACCGTGTTTCTTACGAAAACGATCAAAAGCGAAATGATGGCCGCGACATGAGTGTTGAGAACATTGAGGTCTCTACGGTTCATGCTTGGCAATAATCCAATTGGTTGGCGAAAGAAAGCCATATATTCATTCTTCGCAATGTTTACAAAGACATGCGTATGATGACCTCTCTTTTACCACGCACAATAGGCTGGTTTACCGTCATTAGCATGGTGTTGATCTGTGTGATCGTGTTGCTGTGTGTCATGGCTGGGTATTGGATCAAAACCGATAGGATAGAACAGGGAGGGAAAGTCTTAGCCACGACAGCTGCGGCCTTAGGAAAGCGCATTGATCGTATCTTATTTGAACGGTATGGCGATGTGAGAGTCTTGTCTTCAAGGAAGGATCTCGGAGGTGGACATGCCCCGTCTATCACGAAGATTTTGCAGGATGTCCAAAGTTCCTATGGTCGCGCCTATGAATTAATTGGCGTTACGGATGGTGATGGGCAAATCATTGCGAGCACAAATGACTCATTGGTCGGTGTCAATATTAATCAGAGTTCTCTTTTTAGGGCTATTCGTCAAAGCGGAACAATTCAGATGGATGATGCATCGTATTGGAAATGGTCACCGAATACGCTGGCGGTGATGATCGGTGCTCCACTTTTGACGCAAGATGATAATCCCCAGAAGCGTGGCATGGTGTTTACGTCTGTGCCATTGCTGTATCTGACTGCTGAATTTAAAAGGCAATTGGATGTGTTGCTTCAGCACACGTCTCAGAGAGCAAAGTTTGAGTGGCAGTTGTTACGCCATGACGGAGTCGTCTTAGTTGATTCTATTGAGGGAGAAGACGGAACAGTGAATGTTCGTCAATTGAGTCAACCATCAGCGTTGGCTGTGAGTCGTGGAAAGTCAGGTTTTCTTCTTGAAACCGATCATCGGTTAGGCGTCGAGATCTTGACTGGCTATGCGCAAATGACTGGCCTGGAGGAGTTCCAGGGATTCAAGTGGGGAGTACTACTTCGCCAAGATGTAGGAGACGTGTTGGCACCAGCAAGAGACTTACAAAGGAAGTTGCTGTGGCTAGGTCTATCGTTTCTGTTTCCACTCTTAATGATTTTGTCATGGAGTCGCCAACAGTTTCAGAAAGTTCATAAAAATGAAAAAGATATTAATCGAGAAATTCAACGGGTAGCTGATGAGTCGCAGTCTATTGTTGAAGCGTCTCCAGTGGCCATGATTGTGGCGACTGAAGATGGCCGCATTGAGCTCATGAATCATGTGGCAGAACAAATCTTTCAATACTCACAACGTGAATTACTTCGAACATCAATTGAAAACCTTATTCCGAAACACGGTCAAATGCTACCGGGTCAAGCCGAATTTACGGAGAAAACGTGGTGGCAAGACCTATTGCCGGAGCGTCCGAAGGAGCTGCTTGGACAGCGTAAGGATGGTTCAAAATTTCCAATCGAAATACGAATGAATCGACTGGAGGCCAAAGAATGGAATTACCCGAAGGATGAGAGTCATGCGCCAAAGGTTTTAATTGGTATTCTCGATATTACTGAACGAAAGCAAGGAGAACGAGCCCAGGAACATCACCTCGCGAATTTAGAAGAACTCATTCGAGAGCGTACCTGTGGTCTGCAAGAAGCTAAAGAGACTGCTGAGAAGGCCAATGCGGCGAAATCTACATTTTTGGCCAATATGTCGCATGAATTGCGAACTCCCATGCACGCGATTCTCAGCTTTGCATCGCTTGGTGTGGAACGATATGA
>BQIX01000073.1 GCA_021604145.1 Nitrospirales bacterium | reverse complement strand
AGGCAAAATCCGGCTGCAAGGGCTCGTCAAAGTGGGTGATGACGGGTTGTGGGCGGAAGACCGGTGGAATCCGTTGTACTATGCCATCCGGGTGGAACAAGTGGCGTTGCCGTTGTATCCGCAATGGGGCACGGAGCCCAATGGGTTTTATATCCCGCCGCGGCAGGCGCCGCGGGGCTACATCCGGCAGATGTTCGGGCCGGGGGTGGATAATGCGATTGAGAAGTATCTGGTGCCGAGCCGGGAGTTGTTGGCGGTGCTGCAGTTGTGGCGGGCGAGCCAACAGATCATCTTCCGGTATGACGTGATTCCGGGACCGAAAGTGTTCGAAACCCAAATCCATGGGCGGAAGTTTGAGATGTACAACGACACGGTGTTGGGGTTCAACAAGTCGGGCAAGGAAGCGGTGCGGCAGCAGGTGGAAGAGCCGATTTACATCCGCCCGGCCGAGCGGGTGAACTGGCTGTAGATTTCATGGTTTTTCATGCAGTGGGAGATAACCGGAATAATTAATTTTCGGTTAGGCTGGAGGCCGGCTGGCGAATGGGAAATGAGTGTCAGAAAAAATCGCCACCCGGTCTCTCCCCTGTTAAGGGGGAAGCCGGAAAGGGGGGAATGTTATGAATTGTCGGCGTTGTGCTGGTCTCATGCATTGGATAAATATGGGTGATCATCTTAATGATTCAGGACAGTTATGGTCCATGGCTTGGCAATGCTATAACTGTGGAGAAATTGTCGATTCTTTGATTATGGAAAATCGTTCAAGTGAAACCAGACCTAAAGCAGGAAAAGCTCGCCTCAAAACGTTTTCACCATCGAGACAGGTGGTTGGGGGAAATGTGTAAAGCGTAGAATTTTCACAATACATCGAGAGGCAGTGGTTTGAGAGCACAAGGACGTGGGTATGTTTCGCGTTCTTGTGCTCTTTCTCGTTTTTGGCTCGAAAGGGAAATTTTCTTTACGTGTTTTCTGGTGTGCGCATGAGAAATGGGGAAAGCCTATTCTTTTTTTAGGGCCGCTTTTGCCGATAGCATGCGTTCTTCCCGTCCGTTGCAGAGTCCTTGGCCCAAGAAATTATCAGGGAGTACCTTTATTTTGAAACGCGATCGGCTCGAACCGGCATAGGGGGTGGAGTCGTGTCGGTTCAAAACCTATGTATCGGAACGCACTCAACATGGCAAGATTTTACATTGCCTGTGATTATAGGGAGAGGATAAAAGCGTTCCTCTTCCATCTCCCATCTTCCCGTTTCATGTGTTGACGGTTTTAGGCAACCCGATTCAGTGCCTGCCTATTGAAGCCCTTTGTTTTGTCCTCGCCGATCAACCGGCCGAGCGAGGTCCCTGTCCTGAAAAGCCTTTCTTCATTCTTAAGAAATCTTCAATCAAGTCTGCGCGTTAATCGTTGAGCATTGCAGTTGAAATGGTTCCCACGAATAGTGGTGGTGGAACTGTGGTAGATGGCAGCGATACTTGGTGGCATTCCAGTCCATAAATTTTAATTTACAAAAGAAGTCGCGAAAATAAGGTCAATTTTCTGTAGATAGTTGTTTTGCCTGTTGAAGTGCTTGGCGGCTCGGGATTTGCTTATCGGAAAAGTACGGAAAGGTGTTGCCATGATTCAAAGAAAACAATTCAGAGAAGAGAAATATTTTATCTCTATAAGCGGTTCATTTTCCTGGAGACCGTCATGACGTTACGAGCCGGGCTCGATTATTTATGAGGAGGGGATGTTTTATGTTGTCAGGGAAGAACGTGTATGAGGGAGTGAAGGTCTTGGTCGCGTGTGCAGGGATGGTGCTCATGATGAGTGCCATGGGACATGCGGGAGAAGAGATTCAGGATGAAAGGGATTCTCATGCTGGCCATACCGTGGCCGCAGCGTCAGGAAAGACGAATAATTGGGTGGAGAGGTTGAAAGGGCAGACGATTGTTGAGGACTCGATTGAGGGGAATCCTGATCGTGCGGCAAAGGTGGACCGGCAGCATGAACGGTTAATGTCGAAAATGGGACATCAAATGCAGGCCGATCTGAAGTTGATTGAGGGAAGTGGGGCCTATGACACCGCTACGATGCTCCATCAGTATGGAGCCGGTCCGGCAGACTATCTTCTGGCTTCGGACAATGAAATTGAACCCGTCTCGGGTCAGGCTGGACTATGCCCGGCTGGTGTGCCCGAAAAGCATTACGATATTTCGGCCATTGACGTGGAAATCACGTTGAATAGATGGCTCGACTACTATGTCGGCTACATGTATGTCCTCACCGAAAATCTCGAGAAGGTGCGGGAGGAAGAGGCGGCGAATGCCGCGGCCCGTGAGAAGGAGGGGTATGACCCCGGCGCGGTTGAGACCGGTTTACAGAATAACTGGATTCAGCCATTGGTGATCCGGGGCAATCAGGGTGATTGCGTGAGATTCACTCTCCGCAATCAGTTGATAACCGGAGAAGGGGTGAGTTTGCAGATCGGCGGATCAAGTATGATGGTGAGTGCCACAGGCCAACCGGCCACCACCACAAATCCCGATGCGATCGCGATGGAAGGCCAAAGCGTCGACATGGAGTGGTACATTCCACCGACGATGCAGGAAGGCGGACGGCAGTTTCATAGTTACAGCAATGATCGTGAGTTGACGGTAATGGGCCTGATGGGCACTTTTGTGGTGGAACCAAAGGGGTCGACGTATCTGGATCCGCTTGGCGCAGGTGAACCGACACCGATGACCAGTGGTTGGCAGGCGATCATCAAAAACGGCACGGGCCCGGATTTTCGCGAGTTCGTCCTCATTTATCATGAAGTCGGCGATGAAGCCTTTCGTCCGGTCAATAAGCATGGTGACTTTATTCCGCAGCGGGATCCGGTTACCGATGTGTACCGGCCCGTCGCGCGGGCATTGAACTACCGAAGCGAACCGTTTGGTGTGGACAACATGCAAACGCAGCATGAGTATTTCGGATTTGAGGACGAGTCAATGGCCTACAGCGCCTATACCTTCGGTGATCCGGCCACCACTGTGCCGCGCAGTTATTTGGGCGATCCGGCGAAGTTCCGGCTGGTACATGGGGGATCGGAGGTTTTCCATTCCCATCACCCCCATGGCGGGTCAATTCGCTGGCCGCGGAGTCCCCGTGCGATCGACGAAATGCCCCTGTGGCACACCGCAAAAAACGGACCGGTGAAGTTTCCGGTTGTCCGCACAAAGACGGATCGTGTCGACGTGGAGGTGATCGGGCCGTCCGAGGCCGTTGACCTGGAAACGGAATGTGGATCGGGCCTCTGCCAGCAATTGGCTGGGGATTTCCTGTTTCACTGTCACGTGGCGCATCACTACATTGCCGGTATGTGGGGCTATTGGCGCGTTTACAATACCATCCAGCAGGGAGAAGTCCACAACGATACGATGCCGGACCTTCGTGAATTACCGGACCGTAAGGGACGGGTCAAGGCCGGCGTCACATCGGACCAGCTTATTGACAAAAAAGTGGATTGGTTCGGCAAAGAGTTTAAAATTATCGAGAAGGGTACAACGGATTGGAAAGCCAATCCGGCTGTCGTCACGGTGAAGGACTGGGTGGAAATGCAGTTGCCCCCTCAGGGCAAGCCGGGTCACACAGATGATGAGAGAGAGCAGATCCTTTCTTATGATGCGACGGTATTGGACTGGATTTGGAACGGGAACCGGGCATTGACCGAACGGGAAAGCACTATCCCCAATCCACGATACCAATCTTCGGCTCCCGGCGAGCGCTTGCCGATTCTGTTTGAGCCCACCACCGGCAAGATCGCATGGCCGCACCTGAGGCCGCATTTCGGAAAACGGGTGCCATTCTCTCAAAATCACAATCCTTCTCCGTGGCTCGAAATGATCCATTTAGATGATGATGGTCAGATGAGTTCCTATCCGGCAAAGCCTGGAGAAAACGGACGATGGAGCCTGTGTCCAGCCAATGCCGGCTCCAAAAAGTTTAACGTGCATTTCATCAAGACCCCTATGGTGGTGGCAGATAAACAAGGGGATGAACCGGCAATCATCGATCCGGATGGGACGATTTATGTGCTGCATGAAGAGGAGGAAGAGGTTCGAAAAAATAATAATAAAAGACATCCATTGGTCGTACGGTCTAACGTGTACGACTGTGTTGACTGGATGCTGACAAGCGAATGGGTTGATGATGACAATTTCAATATGCATGCATCCAAGATCAACACCCATTGGCATTTCATGCAGTTCGACAATCAGTCGTCGGATGGTGTGATTACCGGTTTTTCGTATGAACAATCCGTGCGACCGTTTACCATGATGGAGAAGACGACTGACAAGGGCCTGCCACTGCCAATGAATACGGTCTTCACCAAGCCGGGCAAGAAAGGTGACGTGACCATCACGGTGAAAAATGCCGCACAGTATCATCCGAAGAACGAGATTCTGATCGGTGCCGATAACGTGAAGCACAACGAGATCGGGCGCATTAAGGCGATAGATGGGAATCAAATCACGCTGTATCGGCCTTTAGAGCATGATCATCCGGTGGATGACATCGTGACCGTGGAATTCGTACGACAACGATTCTGGGCGGATGCGGATGTCGGCACCGTGTTCTGGCACGACCATGCCGTCGGCCGTGTCACGTGGGGACACGGAGGTTTCGGGACGATGATTGTTGAACCCTGGGGCTCGACCTATCACGATCCCAAAACAGGTGAACCCATCCGAAGTGGACCGGTTGCGGATATACATACGGTTGAACCGGTTGGATATGGAGTGAACGGGAGCTTCCGTGAACTGATGGTGCAGTTGAACGACAGTGTGCCGCATTCCGTCAACATCGTCACTGCAGGTAATCCTCCGGGCCAGCCGATTGAGGTCGCGCTGGAAGCGGGAAAGACGGTCTCATTTCCCATGCCAGAACATATTCCCATGACACCAATGCCGTTCCTCAACGGGGGAACCCACACCACTGGTGGCAGTTTTAACTTCCGGGCCGAACCGATCGCGGCTAGACTCAAGGCAAACCCGGATTTTTCGAACATCTTCAGTAGTCATGTGCATGGGGATCCCTATACGCCAATGGTCAGGGCGTATCTCGGCGATACGGTCGTGTTCCGGCTCTTGGAGACCATGACAAATGAATCAATGGTGTGGACATTGTCAGGGCATACCTTCCTGACAGAGCGGTATGCCGGTGATGCCAACCGCAAAAATTCCATCCACATTGGTATCGCAGAGCGATACGATCTCGTGGTTCCCCAGGCAGGCGGGCCTCGACTCCAGCCTGGTGACTACATTCATTTTAACGGACGTTCTTCAAAATTCTCGGAAGGAGCCTGGGGTATTCTGCGGGTATTGGATAAGGAGGTGCCTGATCTACAAAAGCTGCCGGCAGGCTATTCCGGCCGTAATGAAATTCCAAAGCCGGGTCCGGTTTGTCCTGCCGACGCACCGGTCAAGGCCTTTAATGTTGTGGCGATGGATTTTTCTTCCATGAATTTCAACACGAACGCACCTGAAGCCATAGAGGTCGATTTCGAACGGAACATTCTGCTCAAGAATCCGGAGGGGAAAATATATGTGCTGGAAGAAGATGTCGCCAGGGCGGCCAGTGGAATCCAGCCGATGCCGCTGACTCTGAGAGCCAATGTGGGCGACTGCCTCAAGATCCAGCTGACGAATCAGATGAAGGATAGCCGCGCCTCGTTCTCTGCGCTTTCCCTTGCCTTCGATCCTAAGGATTCGTTAGGAGCCAACGTCGGGCAGAACCCCGGTGATCAAACCGTGGCGCCTGGAGAGAGCCGGACGTATACCTATTATGCCGACCCGTTTTTAGGAGAGATTGCGTCGTTGGTATGGGATTGGGGCAATGTCATGCATAATCCCCGGAATGGGCTCTATGGTGCAATTATTATCGGGCCGAAGGGGGCGACGTATCGTGATCCCAAAACCGGTGCGGATATATCCAATAAGAACAGTTGGATTGCCGACGTGATCGTGGACCGGACGGTGACTGGATATGAAGACCGACCAAATTATCGGGATGCGGCCTTGTTCTTCCAGGACGAGGACAACATCATCGGTACGAGCTTCATGCCTTACGTGCAGAACGTGGCTGGGCTGGTCGGGGTGAATTATCGAGCGGAACCGTATTTGTTTCGTGAGGAACAGGGATGTACGTTGGATAGGATATTTCAGCCCTGTTCCAAGGAAAACCCGGAAGACCCCATCACGCCGATTATCGAGGCCCATGCCGGTGATCCCGTTCGCATCCATGTTTTTGGTGCCAACAGTGAGCAGAACGGGATGTTCAGTGTGGAAAGCCATGAATGGCCGATCGAACCCTTCATGCGGGGGGCCGATCAAATCAACGTGGTGGAATTTTCAGGGTCAGAGGCGTTGGATGCCTTCATTCCAGCTGCAGGCGGACCTTATAAACGTACCGGGGATTACGTTTGGAGCAACCAGCGGTTGCCCTATTCCCAGTCAGGTCAATGGGGATACTTCCGCGTCCTGCCAGGGAATGATCAACGAATCCTGCCATTGGATGGTGCGGTTCCGGCTGTGAAGGAAGCCAAGTTGCCTCAGGAGCAAGTGGTTCAAGTTAAACCCGTCGAACCGAAATGAACCGGCATGAGTTCTAATTGACGGGTTTAGGAGCGGGGAAGCCGATGGTAGGCTTCCCCGTGCTGCTCCCAATCCAAACATCTAATTTTCGAGATACCTCATGAATGTAAAGCTGGTGGAGGACCGGATGAAAAATACGCTGGTGCAGATTATTGGAATGACTTTGGGTGTTCTGGGAATATGGGCCATCCCCGTGTGGGCTTATGAAGAATACCAGGTCAAGCAAGGAGGAACGATTCATGGGCAGGTGACCTTGGCCGGTGGGATGCCTAAAGCGATGGCCTTTAATTTGGTGACGATTCCAGATCCGGTTTTTTGTGGGCGGATTTCAACCGGAACAGGATGGCGAATTGTTGAAGACTTCATACTTGGGCCGCAGGGTTCCCTGAAGGACGCGATCGTGATGCTCAAGGGTATTAAAAAGGGGAAAGCTTTTGAGTTGCCAAAAGTGACAATTGAAGCCAAAGATTGTGATTTTCTTCCATTTGTCAATGTCTTACGGGATCAAGATGAACTGACAGTCATTAATATGGATCCAGTAGAGCATGATATTCAGGGCTATGAGACAGCTCGTGAACGTGGTGCGAGGGTCCTGTTTAATCGCCCTCTTCCGATGAATCCATTTCATAATGTATTGGATTTGGTCAATAGGCATGATCATTTACCTGGCAAGCCAATGGTCGAAAAAATTCACTTGCGGAAGGACAGGAATATCTTTGTGATGCAATGCGGGTTTCACCCCTACATGTTTTCCTGGGGGATGGTGGTGGACAACCCCTATTATGCGATTACAACGGAGGATGGGCGATTTGAGATATCCGACATTCCACAAGGAACCTATACGCTATCGGTCTGGCATGCCGGGACAAAAACGTATTTAAGCCGTGAAGTGACCATTAAACCCAATGAGAGTCTTTCTGTGAATTTTGAATATCAATCACCCGTGGGTCGCCGCAGTGTTCATGAAATTCAAGACAACCCCCACTTTGGATTGGAAATATTAGGGGAAGAAGTCATCACTCCTTCACTTCGTCTTCAGCATCCCTCATGACAAGCATCCTAAAGAGATTATCGTATAGGCCAGTGGGATGTTTCTGTTATGAGAGCCGGATAATTTAGAGCTGGGTCGTTTTGTTCTGTTTCTGGCAGCCGAATTCGTGCCAGAGGACAACTTCCTTATGGAGGCCGGTCCTCCCTGCTACCATCCTATAGACGGGAAAGTATAGAAATCCTCCAGATGGCCTCGTCGTTAATTTGAATCCGGTATAGCTCCTTTCGTACTTGGTTTTTTCCCAGATTTTTAACACACCAAACCGAAGTCACCTGTTGTGTGTAGTGTGAGCCATCCCTGAAACGGTTGGATTGTTGGTATTCGAATCTGAGAAATAAAAATTGTCCGTGGTTTTACAAAAAACGTACATCTGAAAAGCCAACTTAAAAATAAGCGCCATTGAAATTTCAATGTTTCGTGATTGTATCGCGGCATTTTTCGTGGCATGAATAGTTTTCTGTAACAAGCATTAATCTAATTTAACCTCTCATTTTCAATGAGTTAAGAAAAATACGGCCAGGCAAGGTGTTTGGACTAAAGATTGCTAGTCAAGAGTGAGGATGAATGTCATGGCACTGGCGAACAGTGTCTTAAATTAGTTGAATGGGGATGGTAAGAAAGGAGGTGCAAGCAGGTCTGGGTTGAAGTCCAATTACGGAAATCTTTAATTAATTATGGCTATCCGTAATGAGTTTTTTTAAAAAAAGGAGGTCTTTTAATGTTTCTTTCTAGACGTCAATTCTTGAAAGTTTCTGCCGGGACTGTGGCGGCAGTCGCACTTGCCGATAAGGCTCTGGCCTTAACCGCCTTGCAGCCAGTCATTGAGGTGGGTAACCCCCTTGGTGAATATCCTGACCGTTCATGGGAGCGGGTCTACCACGATCAATATCGCTATGACAGTTCGTTTACCTGGTGCTGTTCCCCCAACGATACCCATGCCTGCCGTATTCGTGCGTTTGTGCGGAACGGGGTCGTGATGCGGGTTGAGCAAAATTATGACCATCAAACCTATGAAGATCTTTATGGCAACCGTGGGACGTTCGCGCACAACCCCCGTATGTGTTTGAAGGGGTTTACGATGCATCGTCGGGTGTATGGTCCATACCGTTTAAAGGGGCCCTTGATGCGTCGAGGGTGGAAGCAATGGATGGATGACGGAAGCCCGGAGTTCACTCCTGCTATTCAGACGAAATACAAGTTTAATGCGCGGTATTTGGACGACATGTTGCGGGTGTCCTGGGATACGGCGTTTACCTATTTGGCTAAGGCTATGATCATCATCGCCAACCGGTATAGCGGAGAATATGGGGCGCGCAAACTGCGTGAGCAAGGCTATCCCCCGGAGATGATTGAAATGATGAAAGGCTCTGGAGTCCGGTCGTTTAAGTTCCGGGCCGGCATGCCTGTTTTGGGTATCATTGGGAAAATGGGCATTACCCGTATGAATGGAGGCTGCGGGGCATTGTTGGATTCCTATGTCAGAAAAGTTGGGCCTGAAAATGCTCAAGGAGGACGATACTGGAATAACTATACCTGGCACGGCGACCAGGACCCTTCCCAGCCCTGGTGGAATGGGACTCAAAATTGCGATATCGATTTGGCAGATATGCGGTTCTGTAAATTCAACACCAGTTGGGGTAAAAACTTCGTTGAAAATAAGATGCCGGAAGCCCATTGGAAACTTGAGTCGATTGAACGGGGTGCGCGAATTGCGGTCATCACCCCGGAATACAATCCGACGGCATATCGAGCCGACTACTGGATTCCCATCCGTCCCGAGTCAGATGGGTCCTTCTTTTTGGGTGCGTGCAAAATGATTGTGGATGAGGGTTTGTTCGATGCGGATTTCGTGCGGGCCAACACCGATATGCCACTGCTGGTTCGTACCGATACCCTTCAGTATTTAGATCCGCGTGATGTGATTAAAGATTACCAGTTTCCTGATTTTACCAAAACCTATTCGGGTAAAGTGCAGACCCTGAAGCCTGCGGAAATCGCCAGGTTAGGGGGAATCATGGTCTGGGATCTGAATAAAAATCAAGCGGTACCCATTCATCGTGAATTGGTGGGTTGGCATTTCAAGAAAAGTGGCATTGACCCGGCTTTAACAGGGACTCATCGGGTTCGGTTGCTTACCGGCCGGGAAGTCGACGTGATGCCGATTTTCCAAATGTATCAAGTCCATCTGCAAGACTATGATTTGGATACTGTCCATCAAATCTGTCGGTCGCCGAAGGATTTGATCGTTCGGTGGGCGAGAGATATGGGTACAGTTAAACCAGCTGCTATCCATAACGGAGAGGGTGTGTGCCATTACTTCCACATGACTCAAAACGGTCGTGCGGCGGCATTGACGCTCATTTATTCCGGGAACATGGGGAAATTCGGAAGCGGTTGCCATACCTGGTCTGGAAATTATAAAGCGGGTACGTGGGCGGCCACGCCGTGGTCAGGAGCTGGTCTTGCTGTGCACACCGGAGAGGATCCGTTCAAGATTACGACGGACCCCAATGCGCATGGGAAAGAAATAAAAACGAGAAGTTATTACTATGGGGAAGAAGTCGGATATTGGAACCACGGCGATACGGCGTTGATTGTGAACACGCCCAAGTATGGCCGACGGGTGTTTACCGGAAAGACGCATATGCCGACGCCGAGTAAATTCCGGTGGGTGGCCAACGTGAATGTGTTGAATAATTCAAAGCACCATTATGACATGGTCAAGAACGTGGATCCGCATAATGAATGTCTCGTGCATCAAGAAGTGGAAATGACCTCGGATGTCAACCATTTCGATGTGTCGTTTGCCGTGAATACCTGGATGGAGTTTACCTATCCTGAGCATACGGCGACGGTGTCGAATCCATGGTTCCAAGTATGGAAAGGCGGCATCCGGCCGTTGTATGACACGCGGAACGATTTGGATACGGTCGCGGGCGTGGCGGCCAAACTCACCGAAATGACCGGTGATGGCCGGTTCCGCGATTACTTTAAATTTGTGTATGACAACCGTGTTGACGTGTACCTACAACGATTGTTGGATGCCGGCAACTGTTCCTATGGGTATAACGCGGACACGATGTTGAAATCGGAGAAGGGCTGGATGGTGATGACCCGGACCTATCCTCGACATCCATTTTGGGAAGAGACCAACGAATCGAAACCGATGTGGACCCGCAGTGGACGCGTGGAGACCTACCGGGTGGAGCCGGAAGCCATTGAATATGGGGAAAACTTCATTGTTCATCGTGAAGGGCCAGAGGCCACTCCCTATTTACCCAACGCAATCATGTCATCCAATCCGTATATCCGGCCGGATGACTATGGTGTGCCGATCACGGCGCAACATCATGACGATAAAACCGTCCGCAACATCAAGTTGCCATGGTCGGAAATTAAACGATACGCCAATCCGCTCTGGGAGAAGGGGTATCAGTTCTATTGCGTGACACCGAAGACCCGACATCGGGTGCATAGCCAATGGTCGGTAAATGACTGGGTGCAGATGTATGAATCCAACTTTGGTGATGCCTATCGGATGGATAAGCGGACGCCGGGGGTTGGGGAACATCAAATCCATATCAACCCATCAGCGGCCAAAGATCGCGGCATCAACGACGGGGACTATGTCTACGTCGATGGAAACCCGGTGGACCGGCCATATCGTGGGTGGAAACCCAGCGACCCGTATTACAAAGTGGCGCGGTTGATGATCCGGGCGAAGTACAACCCGGCCTTCCCGTACCATGTCACGATGGCCAAGCATGCGCCCTACGTGTCGACCGCAAAGTCGGTGAAGGGCCATGAAACCCGGCCGGACGGACGGGCGATTGCACTGGATACCGGCTACCAATCGAACTTCCGGTATGGGGCGCAGCAGTCGTTTACCCGTAGTTGGCTGATGCCGATGCATCAAACCGACTCGTTACCGGGTAAACATCCAGTTGCCTGGAAATTCAAATGGGGTTTTGCGATTGATCATCATGCGGTCAATACGACGCCAAAGGAATGTCTCATCCGAATCACGAAAGCAGAGGATGGCGGCATCGGCGGACGTGGGCCGTGGGAACCGGTCCGGACCGGGTTCACGCCAGGTCAGGAGAATGAGTTCATGATCAAATGGCTGAAGGGTGATCATATTAAGATCAAAGTGTAGGTGAGTTGGAGGCTGGGGGTTTTTTTTCTTGATTGCCGTCTAGAAAGAAACATTGCGAATACCTCCCCCAGCCTCCCTCCACATACGTGGCGAATCTTACGTAGATTATCCTTTGGAGGATGCTATGACAGTTGAGATTGACGTAAATCACAACCAATTACCAGGACCTGTCGGTGAGCAAACCCTATGTTTTTGTGGTGGACGATGATGAGGTGATTCGCTCAAACATTGCGAAAAAACTTTCCCGTTTACATTGCACGGTGTGTGCCTTTGATTCGGGAGAGGCCTTGATGGAATTTTTAAGAGATCATAGGGATGAACCTGATGTGATCTTGGTAGATTATAAAATGGGTGGGATGAATGGGGTGGAAACCGTGCGAGCACTGAGAAAGGTTTCCTCCACTCCTACCGTAATTTTTACGGCCTACGAAGGCCTCGTGGACTTGCAGGCCGTCAAACAATTAGGGCGCTGCAAGGTATTGCTTAAAACGATAGATCTGAGTGTGTTAGGTTCTATCGTGAATGAAGCGATGGCTGTAAGAAAGTTGCGACAGTTAAATTGGGTTGATACCGGGGGGTTGCCGACCTGAGGGTTGGCCGACTCCGACCGTTCAGCCCCGACATTTTCACCGAAACGGAGGACGACAATGCCTGAAGTGTATAACTGGCAGTTAGGACGAAAGATGCTGTATCCGTATGA